>NZ_LZXX01000093.1:0-262 GCF_001729305.1 Burkholderia sp. A2
ACCCCGCCGCCCGCGGCGCCGCTACCGCCCTGGCCGGCGCCGTTCGGGCCGCCGCCCGGCTTCACGTGGCCTGCCGCCCCGCTGTGCGAACGCATCCCGTGCTTCGCGCCATGCCGTTGCGTGCCCGCCGGCGGAGGCGGCGCGGCCGTATTGCCGTTCGCGCCCGGCGTCGACATGTCCATCGACGGATTCGGCGCACCGGTGCCCTCGTCCGAGCGCTGCGAGTTCTGCGCCCACGCGGCCGGCGCGGCCGCGGCGATCG
>NZ_LZXX01000093.1:334-158022 GCF_001729305.1 Burkholderia sp. A2
GCGCGGCCGCGGCGATCGCGACGGCCGCGCAGGCCAGCACGCGCCGCGCGACAAACTTCGATTCGAATGCTGACTTCATGGCGTTTTCTCCCTATGGGTGATGGCGTGATGGAAATTCCTGCTCCGATCCTTCAGCAAGGCCCATGCCGTCCCCGGCCACGGTCGCGACGCGGCACGCGATTTGCGGCGCCTCTCTGCGCACGACCCTTCTGTCACCCTTCTGTCACCCCATACGGAGCCCTGCCTTATGCCTTCCGCTTCCGCTTCCCACGCGCACGGCAAGCGCCACACGCGCCGCCCGGGCCGCGCGCGCAGCGCCGACCCGGCCCACCGCAAACGCTGGTCCGGCGAAGTCACGCAAAAAAGCGATGCGCTCGACATCGAGCCCGACATCTTCAAATCCGACGATCCGGCCGCGATCGCCGCGTCGCTGAAGCACTCGGCCGAACACAGCCGCCGCCGCAAGGCGTCGCCGTTCCAGTCGGCGATGTCGATGCTGAACTTCTACGTGAACCGCGCGGGCCGCAACCTGCCGAAGACGCGCCGTACCACGCTCGAACGCGCGAAGCGGAAACTGCGCGAAGCCTTCGGGCGCAAGCCCTGACGGCTGGCGCGCCGCTCATCCCCGTCCGCCGCGATTCCCACGCATGCACGAAACCCTCTGGTACCTGATCATCGGCGCGGTGCTGCTCAGTATGGGCGTCGTGACATCCGCGCTGCGCCACCTTCCCTGTAGCTCGGCCATGATTTACCTGGTGCTCGGCGTCGCGCTGGGCCCGGCCGGCGCCGGCCTGCTGCATCTCGACCTCGAACGCGACGGGCCACTGCTGCGCGAAATCGTCGAAGTCGCGCTGCTCGTGTCGCTGTTCGCGATCGGGCTGCGGCTGCGCGTGCCGCTGTCCGACAAACTGTGGCTCGTGCCGTGCCGTCTCGGGCTGCTCGCGATGATCGTCACCGTGCCGCTGCTCGCCGCATGCGCGGTGCTCGCGCTGGACCTCGGCTGGGGCCCCGCGCTGCTGCTCGCGGCGATCCTCGCGCCGACCGACCCGGTGCTCGCGCACGACGTGCAGGTGCACGATCCCGGCGATCGCGACCTGGTGCGCTTCGCGTTGTCCGGCGAAGGCGGGATGAACGACGGCATCGCACTGCCGTTCGCGCTCGCGGGGCTCGCGCTGTGCGGCACCCCGGGCGCGACGCACGGCATCCCGCCGCTGTCCGGCACGTTCGCGCTCGTCGCGCTGTGGGGCATCGCGGGCGCGGCCGCGATCGGCGGCGGGCTCGGCTGGGTCACGACGAAGATGATCGGCTGGCTGCGCACGCGGCACGCGCAGGCGCTCGGCCTCGAAGGCTTCTTCGCGCTCGCGCTGATCGTGCTGTCGTTCGGCGCCGCGCAGCTCGCGCACACGTTCGGCTTCATCGCGACGTTCGCGGCCGGCGTCGCGATGCGGCGCGTCGAGCATCGCGCGAGCGGCGACCGGCCGCCGCGCGAAGTGATCGGCCAGATCGATTCGGAAGACGTGGTCGCCACCGAGAAGCATCCGGACAAGGCACATGCGTTCATGGCCGAATCGGTGCTGGGCTTCACGATCGAGCTCGAACGGATCGCCGAAGCGATCGTGATGACGATGATCGGCAGCGTACTGTCGACGCTGCCCGGCCCGCTGATCACGTGGGGCGCCATCGCGCTGGCCGCCGCGCTGTTCGTCGCCGTGCGTCCGCTGGCGGTGCTGCTCACGCTCACCGGCTCGCGCGCGACGCATGCGCAGCGGCGGCTGATGGCGTGGTTCGGCATCCGCGGGATCGGCTCGTTCTACTACCTGCTGTTCGCGCTCGAGCACGGGCCGTCCGAGGTGGTGCGCCCGCTCGCGGCGCCGGTGCTGGCCGTGATATCCGCGTCGGTGGTCGCGCACGGGATCTCCGCGACGCCGCTGATGAACTGGTATTACCGGCTGCAGCAGCATCGGCGCTGACGCTTCACGCGTCGACACCAAGCCGCGCCCGCATCGCCGCGGTGATGCGCTGGCGCGTGCTCGCATAGCCTTCCCACGGGTCGCGCTTCAGCGTGTCCAGCCGCGCGTGCAGCGTATCGATCGTCCATTGCGCGCCGCCCGTCGTGTCGGGTACTTCGTCCCAGTCGAGCGGCACCGACACGCCCATGCCGGGCCGCGCGCGCACCGAATACGCGGCGATCGTGCTCGCGCCGCGCCCGTTGCGCAGATAGTCGACGAATATCTTGCCGCGCCGGTGGCGCGGCCCCATCGTCGCGGTGAAACGGTCGGGCAGCGTGCCGGCGACGTGCTGCGCGACCGCACGCGAAAAGTCCTTCACGTCGTCCCAGCCCGCATGCCGCGTGAGCGGCACGACGACGTGCAGCCCCTTGCCGCCGCTCGTCTTGCAGAACGACACGAGCCCGAGCTCGTCGAGCAGCCCGCGCACGAGTTGCGCGGCGTCGATCATCGTGCGCCACGGCAGCGCCGGGTCGGGATCGAGGTCGAACACGATGCGGTCCGGCCGCTCGATGTTCGACGCGTGCGCGTTCCACGTGTGCAGTTCGACCGTGCCCATCTGCGCGGCGCCCAGCAGCGCATCGACGCTGTCGATCGACAGCAGCGGCCCGTGGCCCGGATCGAGCCCTTCGTGCTGCGTGACGAACGGAATCTCGCGGCGTTCCGCGTGCTTCTGGAAGAACAGCTCGCCGGCGATGTCGCCCGGCGCGCGCACGAGCGACACGGGCCGGCCTTTCAGATCGGCCAGCAGCCACGGCGCGACCCACTGCCAGTAACGCGCGAGGTCGATCTTGCGCGTGCCGCTTTGCGGGTCGACCACGCGCTCGGGATGCGTGATCCGCACGCGGCCCAGCGTATCGGGGCCGGACGCGTCGCCTTCCGCGCGGGCGACCGTGCGAGCACGTGACCGGTGCGTGCGATCGGCGGTTGCGTGAGCGGCCGACGATGCGCGCTTGGGTTTGTCGTCGTGGGTGGTTTCGCGTTGATCCATCGTCACCTCCGTTTCCGTGTGTTTCGGCCTCTCGCGGACGATCTGCTCCGCCGGCTTGTCGTCGCGCAGCGCGATGAATGCGGCCTGCCGCACGATCCCGTCGCCGGTCCATTCCGCGAATTCGCATTCGGCGACGAGCGTCGGCTCGACCCAGTGCACGCGCGTGCGCGTGCGCTCGCGCGGCGGCGCATCGAACGGCATCGTGTCGCGTTCGTGCTTGCGCAGGATCGCGGCGAGACGGTCGAGCATCCGCGCGTCGAAGCCGGTGCCGACGCGGCCGACGTAGCGCAGCGGCGCCGGCCCGCGCCGCCGTTTGCCGGCCGGCGCCGGCTCGTGCACGCCGAGCAGCAGCGCGCCGAAGCCGTGCCGGCTGCCCGACGGCTCCGTAAAGCCGCCGATCACGAACTCCTGCCGGCGCCGGCATTTGAGCTTGATCCACGCAGGCGAACGGCCTGCGCGATAGCGCGACTCCGCCCGCTTGCCGATCAGCCCTTCGAGGCCGGTGTCGCACGCGCTCGCGATCAGCGACGCGACGTCCTCGCCGAGATCGGGCGAAAAGCGCACGCGCGCCGGATCGCTGTTCGCGAGCAGCGGTTCGAGCAGTGCGCGACGGGCGGTGAGCGGCGCGTCGCGCAGGTCGTATCCGTCGAGATAAGGCAGATCGAATACGAAGAAGGTGACCGTGTCGGAGCGGTCCGTGCCGAACGCGTTCTGCAATGCCTGGAAATCGGGCAGCCCGTTTTCGCCGAGCACGACGGCCTCGCCGTCGAGCCATGCGTCGTCGACGTCGAGCGCCGCGAGCGCGTCGCGCTGCGCGCGCAGCTTCGCGGTCCAGTCGCGGCCTTCGCGCGTCATCAGCGTGACGCGCCGGCGTGCGCCCTTCCCTGCAATGCGCGCGAGAATCCGATAGCCGTCGAACTTCAGTTCGTAGCACCAGCCGCCCTGGGTCGGCGGCGCATCGACCAGCGTCGCGAGTTGCGGCGCGACGCGCTCGGGCAGCGGCGCACGCACCGCGCCTTCGACCTGCGACGGATCGGCAGGGCGCGGGCTGTCGCGGCTTGCGTCACTTTCGTGTCGCGCGTCGTGTCCATCGCCGGCGTCACCGGTCGATCGGCCGCGCCGCGCCGCATGCCTGCGCGCGGCGCCGTCGGATGCGCCGTCGTGCACGCTCCCCGGCCGCTCGCCGACGACGTCGAATTCATCGGCGCTGCGGGCGTCGTCGTCGCGCTCCTTGATCAGGAGCCACTGCTCCTGGCGCCCTTCCTGCCGCCCGCTGCGCACGAGCGCCCAGCCGCCGTGCAGCTTCTCGCCGTCGAGCCGGAACGTCAGCTTGCCGGCCCGATAGCCCTCGCGTGCCTGCGCAACACCGCCGTCGGGCGTCCAGGTCCCCTCGTCCCAGACGACGACCGACCCCGCACCGTAATGCCCGGCCGGAATCTCGCCTTCGAACGACGCGTATTCGAGCGGATGGTCCTCGACGTGCACCGCGAGCCGCTTCACCCTCGGATCGAAGCTCGGCCCCTTCGGCACGGCCCACGACTTCAGCGTGCCGTCGAGTTCGAGCCGGAAGTCGTAGTGCAGCCGGCGCGCATGGTGCTCCTGGATCACGAAGCGCAGCGGATGGCGTTCGCGCGCGGCGGGCTTCGCGCCTGCTTTCGCATCGGCCTTCGTGCGCCGCTTCCCGTGCGCCCCTTTGGGCTCGGGCGTCGCGCCGAAATGGCGCTTGCGGCGATACGGATCGAGCTTGCCGGCCATCGCGTCACCTCGTCTGAATCGGAACCGGAGTCGGCGTGATCCGCATCACGCCGCGTGCTTGCGGCGCGCGGCGGTCTTTTTCGTCGCATGGTCGCTCGCCGCGCCGCGTTTCGCGGCGGTCTTCTTCGCCGCGGTTTTCGCCGTCGTGCCTTTCGATGCGGATGTCGATGGCGGCTTGCGACGCGCGCCGCTGCGAGATGGGGACGACGACGCCTCGCCCTCGCCTTCGTCGCGCGCTCCACGCAGATCCGCCGCCCGCGCACCGGCGCCGCCCTTCAGGCTGCGCTTCAGCAGCTCGGTGAGATCGACGACGTTGCTCGCCGCGCGGCCGGTCTGCGCGGGCCGATCCTCGATCTCCTCGATCTTGCCGGCGCGCACCTTGCGCTCGACCAGTTCGAGGATGTCGTCGCGAAACGTGTCGTGATATTCGTCGGGCGTCCAGGTGCCGGACATGTCGTCGATCAGCTTCTTCGCCATCCCGAGTTCGCGCGCGGTGACGCCCGCGCCCTTCGCGTCGGCGGCCGGCACCGACAGTTCGTCGAGCGGCCGCAGTTCTTCCTGCCAGCGCAGCGTATCGAGCGCGAGTATCGG
Organism: Burkholderia sp. A2; assembly: GCF_001729305.1. Lineage (NCBI taxonomy): Bacteria > Pseudomonadati > Pseudomonadota > Betaproteobacteria > Burkholderiales > Burkholderiaceae > Burkholderia > Burkholderia sp. A2. The sequence goes on from NZ_LZXX01000093.1 coordinate 5,678, forward strand.
CCCCACCGGAATCAGCGCGCCCAGATGCTGGCGGTCGCGCATCACCACGAGCGCGATGCCGATCTTGCCGCTGTCCTTCAGCGCGTCACGCAGCAGCGCATAGACCTTCTCGCCCTTGCGGTCCGGCACCAGGTAGTACGGCGTGTCGAGATAGAGAAACGACACGGCGTCCTCGTCGACGAAGGTCAGGATGTCGACGGTCTGCGTCGATTCCGGATTCGCCGCGCGGATTTCGTCGTCGGTGAGCACGACGTAGCGCTCCTTTTCGTACTCGTAGCCGCGCACGATGTCCTCGCGCGTGACTTCCTTGCCGGTGCGCTTGTTGATCTGCCGATAGCCGATCGGGTCCATCGAGCGCTTGTCGAGCATCCGGAACGACGGCTTCACGGTGCGCGTCGCCGGAAACAGCTGCACGGGCACGTGCACGAGCCCGAAGCTGATCGCGCCTTTCCATATCATCCGCGGTGCCATGCGTGTTCCTCCTTGCCGAATGCGCGCCCGCCCGAAGGCAGGCGCGCGGTACGGCGCAAGCCGCCGTCGGCGGCTGTCGGCCGCTTTGGGCCGCTTTGGGCCGCTTTGGGCCGCTTTCGGCCTTAAGCAGGCAACTCCGCCGCCTGCTGTTCGCGCGCCCACACGCGATGCTGGCCGAGGTGATCCGACAGCGAATTCAGCACCGCGTCGAGATCGACGGCCTGTCCGACGCACACGCCTTCGGCCGGATCGGGCAGGTGCGCGGCGCTGAGCAGCTGCCGACCGGAGCCGACGGCCGCGATCGGCTTCAGGTGCTTGAACGCCTCGCGCACGAAATGGCGGGCGTCGGCGCTATGCGCGAGATCGCGGCCATCGCCGTCGCCGCCGCACACGAACACCGCGTCGAACATCACCGACGGCATGCCGACGAGTGTCGCCTCCGGCACGATGCCGCCGATCGGCGCGAGCGTCGGCGCGACGATCGTCGGCACCGCGTGCGCGGCCTGCAGCGCGTCGCGCACCTGCTCGAGCAGCACCGGGTTCACGCCAGGCGTCGCGATCAGCGCGATCTTGCGCGAGCGGATGCCGGGCTTCGCGCGGCCGATCAGGCTCAGCGCGGGCGAGCGCTGCGCGACGACCGGCGTCGCGGCCGCCTGCGGCGCGGGCAGCCCGAGCCGTTCGGCGACTTGCGCGGCGAGCCCCGCGTCGAAGCGCGCGATGATCTCGTTGACCACGCGCTCGCGAATGTGCGGCTGCGTCACCTTGCCGAGCTCGAAGCAGTACGCGTCGCGGATATGACGCTGCTCGATGTCGGTCATGCTCTGGTAGAACAGCGCGGCCTGCGAGAAATGGTCGGCGAACGATTCGCTGCGAATGCGCACCTTGTGGCCTTCGAGCGGCTCGGGCACGGTCTCGAACCCGCCGCCGGACGGCGCGGGCGGCGTCTCGCGCGGCCAGCCGCCGCTCGTCGAATTCGGCTCGTACGACGCCTGCCCGACGTTGATCGTCTGCCGGTGCATCGCGTCGCGCTGGTTGTTCGCGAACGGGCACACCGGCCGGTTGATCGGGATCTCGTGGAAATTCGGGCCGCCGAGCCGGCTCAACTGCGTGTCGGTGTACGAGAACAGCCGCCCCTGCAGCAGCGGGTCGTTCGTGAAATCGATGCCCGGCACCACGTGGCCCGGGTGAAACGCGACCTGCTCGGTCTCCGCGAAGAAGTTGTCGGGGTTGCGGTTCAGCGTCATCCGGCCGATCGGCCGCACCGGCACTTGTTCTTCCGGTACGAGCTTGGTCGGATCCAGCAGGTCGAAGTCGAATTTGTCCGCCTCGGCCGGGTCGATCATCTGCACGCCGAGTTCGAACTCCGGATAGTCGCCGCGCTCGATCGCCGTCCACAGATCGCGCCGGTTGAAATCGGGGTCATGGCCGGCGATCCGCTGCGCCTCGTCCCACAGCAGCGAATACGCACCGCTCACGGGCCGCCAGTGGAATTTGACGAAACGCTCGACGCCGGCCGCGTTCACGAAGCGGAACGTATGCACGCCGAAGCCGTCCATCGCGCGATAGCTTGCCGGCAGCGCGCGGTCCGACATCAGCCACAGCACCATGTGCGTGGTTTCCGGCACCAGCGACACGAAATCCCAGAACGTGTCGTGCGCGGACGCGCCGGTCGGCATCTCGTTCGGCGCCTCGGGCTTCACCGCATGGACGAAGTCGGGAAACTTGATCGCGTCCTGGATGAAGAACACCGGCATGTTGTTGCCGACGAGGTCGTAGTTGCCTTCCTGGGTATAGAACTTCACCGCGAAGCCGCGCACGTCGCGCACGGTGTCGGACGACCCGCGCGGCCCCTGCACGGTCGAGAAGCGGACGTATACCGGCGTTTCGGCGGCCGGGTCCTGCAGGAACGCGGCCTTCGTGTAGTCGGCCATCGGTTCGTACACGCGGAACACGCCATGCGCGGCCGAGCCGCGCGCATGCACCACCCGCTCCGGAATGCGCTCGTGATCGAAATGCGTGATCTTCTCGCGCATGATGAAGTCTTCGAGCAGCGACGGGCCGCGCGCGCCGCCGCGCAGCGTGTTCTGGTTGTCGGCGATCCGCACGCCCTGGTTGGTACGCAGCGCCTCGCCGTCGGGCCGCGCACGGTGCTCGTCGAGCTGGCGCGACTTCGCGCTGTCGTGCGGTTGAGTCGGGGGCGTCTTGCCGGCGGATGGGGGATTCGTCATCGTCTGGAGTCCTCGTGGGATTCGGTAGAAGCCGCTGCCGCACGGCGACGCGCCGCGGCGCGCGCGTGCGGACGGCACGGAAAGCCGGCCCGGCGCGCCGCGAACGGCCCCGGGCCGGCGGCGGCGTCAGGGCGCGCGCAGCGCAGCGTCGAATTCCGCGGCCGTCACGTCGAGCGCGACGTTGCATTCGATCGCGGTGTCCTCGACGCGCGGCTTGTGCTCGTCCACCGCGCGCCGCGCGCGGTCGCACAGCTGCGTGCGCACGCGCAGCCGGTCGGCCGCGTCGAGCGTCGCGTAGCGTTCGATCACGTCCGCGTCGAACCGCATGTCGACCGTGCAGCGCCATTCGCGCGCGTCCTCCTCGGACGGCACGCGCACCCACGACACGTGGATCGTCAGCCGCCCGGACGCGTCGTCCGCGTGCACGACGACGGTCGACTGCGACGGAAAACCGATCGCGAACGCGTGCTCGAGTTCCGCGACGCGCTGCGACCGGTCGGGCGTGACCGTCATCGGCGCACGACCCCCAGCAGCAGCGTGACCAGGAAGATCACGACGAAGATGTAGAACAGGATCTTCGCGATCTCGGCCGCACCGGCCGCGATGCCGCCGAAGCCGAACACGGCGGCAATGATCGCGATGACGAAGAAGATGATGGCGTATCGAAGCATGGAACCCTCCTGGATGACAGCGGTCGTCACTAAACGTCGGCGCCGATCACGCATCGTGCTTGTGTTTCGGTTTGCCGTGCGTGGGCGTCGAAGCCATTTTCTCGAGCTCTTTCTCGCTCATCGACTTGGCCATCGATTTCGACGGCGGCTTCAGGTCCTTCATTTTCGTGTCGCCGCGCTTGGCCGACAGCGCGGCCCCGGCGGCGCGCTGCTGAGCCTGGGATTTGGCTGGCATGGTTGCGCTCCTCTCGTTGGCGCGCGAGCCGACGCAACGCGCGGCACGCGCGGGTTGGAACAATGAGGCCGTCACGCGGCGTCGCGACGCCGCAGGTCGGCCGGCGGAATCTTCATCGCCTGGCGATACTTGGTCACCGTTCGACGCGCAAGAAGAATGCCGCGGCCCGCGAGGTTCTCCGCGAGCGCGACGTCGGACAGCGGGTCGGTATGCCGCTCGGCCGCGATCATGTCGCGAATCAGCACCTTCGCGGCCGACGCCGAACACACGCCCTTGCCCGCCGCCTCGAGCTTGCGCGGGAAGAAATGCTTGAACTCGAAGGTGCCGTGCGGCGTGGCCATGTACTTGTTGCCGGTGGCGCGCGACACGGTCGATTCGTGCAGGTCGAGCTCTTCCGCGATGTCGCGCAGCACGAGCGGCTTCATCGCGATCTCGCCGTAGCGGAAGAAATCGCGCTGGCGCGCGACGATGCATTCGCCCACGCGCTGAATCGTGTCGAAGCGCTTCTGCACGTTGCGGATCAGCCAGCGCGCTTCCTGCAGTTGCTGGCCGAGCGGCGAATCGCGTTCGCCGCTCGACTGCGCGAACAGCGTCGCATAGCGCTCGTGCAAGCGGGCGCGCGGCAGCACGGCCGGATTGATCGTCACGATCCACTCGTCGCGCACCTGGCGCACGATCACGTCGGGCACCACGTAGTCGCCGCGCGTGCTGCCGTAGTGATTGCCGGGGCGCGGATCGAGCCCGCGCACCAGCGCGCAAGCCGCCTGCAGCGTCTGCGGGTTGCAGCCGAGGCGCCGCTGGATCTCTGCCGTCTCGCGGCGCGCGAGCCGCTCCAGATGCTCGCGTGCGATCGCCTTCGCTTCCGCGAGCGCCGGCGTGCCGGCCGGAATCGCGTCGAGCTGCAGCACCAGGCACTCGGACAACGAGCGGGCGGCGATGCCCGGCCGGTCGAGCATCTGCACGAGCCGCAGCGCGACCGCCAGATCCTGCTCCGACAGCAGCAAGGCCGGATCGGCGGCAACCAGCAGTTCGGGCAGTTCCTGACGCAGATAGCCGTCGTCGTCCAGCGCATCGATCACGAGGCGCGCGGCTTCGCGGTCGCGCTTGTTGAGCGGATAGAGCCGCAGCGCATCGTGCAGCTGCTGATGCAGCGACGGCTCGGCGGCCATCCATTCACCCGGCGACAAGCCGTCGGCGTCGTCGCCCTGACGGCTCGTGCCGCGCGGCGCGGGCGCGGCCGTAAACGGCACCTCGCCGTCCGGCGGACGGATGTCGTCGCGCTCGGGCGCCGCGTCGGGCGCGGCCGCCTCGGGCGGCTGCTCGGCGGTCGGCGCAGCGGTTTCGTCGTCGCCCTGGCCGTCTTCCAGAAACGGGTTCATGTCGAGCGCCTGGCGCAATTCCTGTTGAAACTCGAGCGAGGACAACTGAAGCAGCCGGAGCGACTGCTGGAGCCTCGGCGTAAGTGCCAGATGCTGTCGCATCTGCAGCGCAAGCGAGACGGGCATCGAAAGCCTCCTGACGTTGGGTTCGCGGGTTCGCGGTAGGTCTTCTACCGGACGTCATGCAGCTTCCATGCCAGTCGCGTAAAGCGCGCTACGACGCGGTTCTCGCGGGTTCGCGCCCCGTTTCGCCGCATGCGAGAGCCGCTTTTTTACAAGCCGGGGGCAAGTTAGGGGGCACGTATTTCGCTCGCGGGAAACGACGCCTGCCGGCAACTGCCCGACGGCCGCACGGCTAGCGTTTTGCGTCGATGCGGTCGACCGCCGAACGATCGAGAAAAGCGGTCGTCAACTCGGGCAGATGGCGCAGCAGCCACGCGGCCATGTCGCGCTCCTGCTGCAGGATCCGCTCGCAACACGCGCGGATTTCGTCTTCGCCCGCTGCTTGCGCGGCCGCGACGAGCGCCGTGTACGCGGCGATCTCGAGTTGCGCGAACGCGTAAGCGGCGAGCGCCGTCTTCACGACCTCGTCATCCGCGAGCATGCCGCTCGCGATCTGTCCGTATGCGGCGACGCGCGCGGCGAGATCCTTGGTCGCCGACGGCGACGTGCCGAGCCGCATCAGGCACGCTTCGACGAGCGCCTGCTGGCCGAGCGTCTCGTCGAGATGAAGCCGCAGCCGGTCCTGCAATTGCGGATAGTGGCCAACCCGCCTCATCTGCGCGTCGATCATCGTCTCGGCCTGGCGCTCCATCGCGTACGCATCGCGCAGCCAGTCCTCCAGGTGCTCATGCTGATTCGCCATCGCGTTCCTCCGGCCGCATCGCGGTGCGGCATGCCGTGACGCGGCGCGTCCCCGCGAGGCGTCCCGTCAGTACTGCATCGGCGGCGGCGTGCCCGGCAGCGGCTGGTCGCCCTGCGTGCCGTTCGGGCCCGGCGGCGGCACGTCGACCGGTTCGCCGACGGTCGTCCCCGGCGGCATGGTGTTGCCCGGCGACGGACGCGTGTCGTAACGCGTGTTCGCGTCCGGCATCGTCGTGGTCGACTGCGCGCCGCGGCCGTCGGGCGGCGCGGGCGGCGCCGCGCGCGTACCGTACGGGCCGCTGGCCGGTTGCGTGCATGCGCCCAGCGCGCACGCCGCGGCGAACGCACAGGCGCCCGCGCGTAACGTCTGGATCGTGTTCATCGAATCCTCCCTGGCATCGACGGCTCCGGGCTGCGCCGTGGCGGCGCCGCTCAGAGCCGGTTGAAGTGGAAATCGCCTGCGTACGCCGTCGGTGCGCGGCGCGCCATCATCGTGTCGAACTCGGCCGCGACGCGCGTGAGCGTGCCCCGTTGCCGGTCGATGTCGGCCTGTTCGAGCGCGGCGAACGCGTCGGCGTCGAACGTCACGGTCAGCGACGCCGGATGGCCATCGACACGAAAGCCGATATGCAATGCGCCGGCCGGGTGCTCCTCGACATGAAACGGCATCGCGCGCGCCTCGAAATGGCGGCCCAGCGTTTCGGCGATGTCCCGCAGCATGCCGGGTTTCACGCGGATGCTCATTGCAGGCCCTCCCTTCGTATCGGCGGCATCGCACCCGCCGGCCGCGCGCGCACCGGCGGCTCCGGCGACGGCGGATCGCGTTCCGGCGGCGCATGCCCGGGCGGATCGCCCTCCGGCTCCCGGTACGGTTCGGGCATGTCCGGCGGCACGTCGTCGGGATCGGGCGGCCCGGGGTCCGGCTCGATGTCGGGCAACGGCGGTTCGGGCCGTTGCAGCCACTGCGCGGGTTCGTGTGTCATCGGCATTCCTCGTTGCGGGTTCGGATCGGGATCGGCGCAACGCGCCGCGTAACGAAGATTCGCAAGCCGCATGCCGTCCGTTCATATCGTCCGCGCGGACGGATCGGGCCCGGATCTGCGGGGTTCGATACGCAGCCGCTCCGTCGCGCGCGAAACGCCATGCATTCGCTACACCGCTCGCTGCAAATCTTGCAAGCACGCCGCTACGCGTCGTACGCGGCCATCACGAGCCACAGCTCGCGGCCGTCGTCGCGCACGCGCGCCGCGAGCGCATACGGATCCGACGGCTCGCATGCGCGCTGCAGCGCGAAGCGCGCGGGTTCGGTCGCGCCGAACGTCTCGTCGCCCAGCCGCCGCACGTCGGCCTTGCCTTCGAACATCCGGCGCTCGGGCCGGTAGATCAGCGGTTCATGCTTCCACATATCGAAATGGCTTTTCACCGAATCGAATCCGCCGCCGCATACATTGATTTCGTAGCGCACCCCTGGTCGTCGTTTGGGAATCATCGTCGTGCCTCCTGCTCGATGGGCGCGCGGCAGGCGCCCCTGCTGCGCTGTGTCGTCATGGTCGTCGTCGTGGTCGTCGCGGTCGCAGTGGCAAGTCGCGTGCCGGGCGTGCGGAGCGGGCACGCGGGTTGCGACACAGGCGGCTCCTCGTCACCCATACGGAGCACCGCCATGAAGGATTCGACCCGGCACGGCCACGACGCACCGGCGCGCGAGCGGCAGCCCGACCCGCAACCCCCGCTGAAGGACCAGGACCACACGCGCACGCGCCATTCGGAGCGCCATATCGACAAGCAGCTGGAGGACACGTTTCCGGCGAGCGATCCGCCCGCGACCGGCGGCGTCACGCGCATCGAGCCCGACACGCCGCCCGGCACGCACGATGGCGGGCCGTGGGAGGACAAGCGCAAACGTGACGACAAGTGACGAGACGAGCCGCGTGCACGGCATGCGGTTTGCTGGATCGCAGGGGCCGCATCGGCACATTGCTTCACCCACCCGCAAGGAGAATTTCATGCATCGCGTCAACGAAATCATGTCGCAGGACGTCGTGCGGATCGCACCGACCGACTCGATCCGTCACGCCGCCCAACTGATGGAGCGCTACGACATCGGCGCGCTGCCCGTGTGCGACAACAACCGGCTGATCGGGATGGTGACGGACCGCGACCTCGCGGTGCGCGCGATCTCGGCCGGCAAGCCGCCGGAGACGCGAGTCCACGAGGTCGCATCCGGTCCGATCGAATGGTGCTTCGACGACGATTCGCTGGACGAGATCCAGCACTACATGGCCGACGCGCAACTGCGCCGGCTGCCCGTCGTCGATCACGACAAGCGACTGGTCGGCATGCTGTCGCTTGCCGACATCGCGACGCGCACGGCCAGTCCCGAGCGCGACGACGTCGCGAACACGCTGGAAGGCGTGTCGCAACCGAAGCAGACGTGACGGGGCGATTCCCGCTCCGCCTCGACAACCCGCGCGACCCGCAGGGCCCGCCCCCCGGGCACGGTCGCGCCCCACGCAGCCAGGAGGAAACCATGCAGACTTCCGATCAAGGTCAGACCCGCATCATCGGCAAGGGCGCCGCGACGGCGGCCGGCCCCGGCCCCGACGTGATGGCGGCCGATACGCTGGAAGGCGACAAGGTCTATACGACCGACGGCGACGATGTCGGCAAGATCAAGGACATCATGCTCGACGTGCGCTCGGGCCGCATCGCGTATGCGGTGCTGTCGAGCGGCGGCATTCTCGGCATCGGCGACAAGCTGCACGCCATTCCGTGGAGCGCGCTGACGCTCGACACCGAACGCAAGTGCTTCCTGCTGTCGGTCTCGTCCGAGCGTATCCGCAATGCGCCGGGGTTCGACAAGGACCACTGGCCGGCAATGGCCGATCCGCAATGGGCCGAGCCGCTGCACGAGTTCTACGGCAGCACGCCGTACTGGAGCGCCGGCGACGAACTCGGGCTGACCGATCCGACCGAGGACCTCGACGATCCCCGCACGCGCGGGCGTCACTGAGCGCACCCTGACGCGGCGCCGGTCCGCCGGCGCCTGCGTTCCACATCCGTTCGATACGCCCCGCGCGCGCGGGGCATTTTTTTGTCCTCGCGCCGCGGCGGATGCCGCGTCCGGCGCGCCGCCGGCCTTTTTACAAGGGTCGTGTAACGTCCTCGTCGGGGCTCACCGCGCCGCCGCTCGCCGATTCGAGGTAGCCCAGCAGCCGGTGCGGCGTCAGCGGCTTCGCGCAGTGCGCGTCGAAGCCGGCTTCCTTCGCCCGTTCCCAATCGCGCCGCGACACGAGCCCGCTGCACGCGACCAGCAGCATGTCCGACGTTTGCGGATCGCCGCGCAGCCGCGCCGCGAGCTGCAGCCCGTCGAGGCCCGGCATCGCGATGTCGAGCACGACCGCGAACGGCTGCCAGTCGCGCGCGACGTCGCACACGGCGAACGGATCGTCGGCGACCCGGCACTCGAAGCCGCGCGCCTCCAGCAGCAGGCGCAGCGCGTCCGCCGCATCGCGATAGTCGTCGACGACCAGCACGCGACGCGGGCGGCGCGGCACGCTGTCGGGCGCGCGCCACAACAGCACGTCGTCGGCGGCCGGATCGTCGCCGGGTTCGGGTTGCATCGTGCTTCTCCTGTCGTTGGACGGGTTTGCCACGCAAGGCGCGCGCCCATTCCGACTGCATGCGGCATGCCGGTTGCTGTCTCTTTCGCATCGTCGACACAGGAGTCTTTCATGCGCACGATGCGGCTTCGATCTTCCGGTTTGCTTCCCTCACCGCGTGCGACAGCACGCACGCCGGCATGTTCCGCGCGAGCGCGGCGCGCCGCCCGTTCGGCCTGCGCCGGAGCGGCCGCATGACGCGCAAAACGCCCGACCGCCAGGCACCGACGACGCCGACCGACGACGATGCGCCGGCCACGCTCGACGCGTGCCGCCGCTGCGCGCTGTGGGAACACGCGACGCAGCCGGTGCCGGGCGCCGGGCCCGTCGACGCGCCGATCATGCTGGTCGGCGAGCAGCCGGGCGACCAGGAGGACCGCGCGGGCCTGCCGTTCGTCGGCGCGGCCGGCCGCATGCTCGACCGTGCGCTCGACGAGGCCGGGATCGAACGCTCGCACGTCTACCTGACGAATGCGGTCAAGCACTTCAAATGGGAACCGCGCGGCAAGCGGCGGCTGCACAAGACGCCCGCGCAGCGCGAAGTGGCCGCGTGCCATTACTGGCTCGAGCGCGAGCTCGAAGCCGTCCAGCCGCGCGTGGTGGTTGCGCTCGGCGCGACGGCGCTGCGCGCGGTGCTGCAGGACAACGACGCGACGCTTGAGCGCACGCGCGCCCCGGTGCGCACCGACGACGGCCGGCTCGTCGTCGCGACCTATCACCCGTCGTACGTGCTGCGCACCCGCGGCGCCGACTCCCGCGAACACGCATATCGCACGCTGGTCGACGCACTGCGCACCGCGTCGCGCCTCGCACGCGAGCGGCGCCACGGCGGCGGGCGCCCGTCCCACGGGGACGCCGGATGAGCGGGCTGGACGAAGACGCGCGGCCGGCGGCCGACGCGCCGCCGCGCGCCGCGAAACCGTGGTATCGGCGGCTCGGCCCGGGTCTGCTCGCGGGCGCGTCCGACGCCGATCCGAGCAACGTCGCCGTCTACGCGCAGGCCGGCAGCCAGTTCGGCTTCAACATGCTGTGGATGATCGTCGTCACGCTGCCGATGATGGTCGCCGTGCAGCTTGCGGCGGCGTTCATCGGGCGACGCAATCGCGAAGGGCTGGTGGCCGGCATCCGCGAACACTTCTCCGATCGCATCGCGAAGACGCTGATCGCGATGGTCGTGATCGTCAACGTCGTGAACGTCGGCGCCGATCTCGCGGCGATGGGCGATGCGACGGCGCTCGTCGTCGGCGGCCGCAGCTACTGGTATGCGCCGGTATACGGCCTGGCGTCGCTCGGGCTGCAGGTACTGATGTCCTACGAGCGCTACGCGCGCTGGCTCAAATGGATGACGCTCGGCCTGCTCGCGTATGTGATCGAACTCGGCTTCGTGCACGTCGACTGGGGCAATCTGCTGCATGCGATCGCGCTGCCGCGGATTTCGTTCACGCACGACTATGCGACGACCGCGGTCGCGGTGCTCGGCACGACGCTCAGCCCCTACCTGTTCGTGTGGCAGGCCGCGCTCGAGGTCGAGGAGACCCAGGCGGAGCGCCGCAACGGCGGCACGTCATGCGCGCCGGCGGCGCGCCGCGAGACCGAACAGCGCATCACGTTCGACACGTGGACCGGGATGATCGTGACCAACGCGGTGTCGTTCTGCATCATGGTGGTCGGCGCGGCCGTGTTCTTCGCGCGCGGACGGCACGACCTCGCCAGCACCGCGCAGGCCGCCGAGGCCCTGCGACCGATCGCCGGCGAAGCCGCGTTCCTGGTGTTCGCGTTCGGCATCGTCGGCTGCGGGCTGCTCGCGATTCCGGCGTTCGCGGGTAGCGCGGCCTACGGTTGCGCGGAAGCGTGGCGGTTCCGCGAAGGGCTGAACGAGCCGGTGCGGCGCGCGCCCGCGTTCTACACGGTGCTCGCGCTGTGCGTGATCGTCGGCATCGCGATCTGCTTCAGTCCGATCGACCCGATCCGCGCGCTGTACTGGAGCGCCGTGCTCAACGGCGTCGCGGCGGTGCCGATGCTCGTGTTCGTGATGCTGCTGTCGCGCAAGCGCGATGCGGCCGGCCAGCCGGGCAGCGGCCCGGTATCGAAACTGTTGGGCTGGCTGGCGGTGGCGCTGATGGCGGTGTCGGTGGCGACGATGATCGTCGACATGCTGACGTGAGGCATCCAGGCGGGATTGGTAGACGGTTGCGTACGCAACCTGATGAACCGGCAAGGGGGCGGCGCCGCACGTGCCGCCGCCCGCCTGCCCGGCGTTACATCATCTTGCCGCGCGAGCGCTCGGCACGCGCCGCATCGGCGGCGGACTCCACCTTCTTCACTTCTTCCGGCGGCGGCAGCACCGCCTTGAAGCCCATCGACTCGATCCACATTTCACGCGCCCAGCCACGCGTGTGATACAGGTGATGATCCTCGTCGGCCTCGACCTCGTCGTGCGCGGCCTTCAGCGCCTTCGCCGCGTCGCTGTCGGGCAGTTGGTCGGCCGCGTAGCCGATCAGCTCCCAGTTCAGGTGATCCTTGGTTTCGGCCAGCACCACGCACTCGGCCGCGACGACCTGCGCGACGGCCGGGTCGGCCTGCTTCTTCGCCTGTTCGATCACCCGCACCAGCGACTCGCCGGTCGCCGCCACCGCGGCGCGCCCCGGCGATTGCGCATCGGGATCGAGGCCGAGCGTGTCGAATACCTTGCGCAGCACCTCCTGGTGATGCATCGTCTCGCGGTGGTACTTCTCCCATTCCTTGTGCAGGTCCTCGTCGGTCGCGCACTGGAGCGCGGCCTCGTAGATCTTCGCGCCGCCAAGCTCGGTTTCGTATGCCTGGCAGAGCAGTTCGAGGATACCTTCGTGCTTCGATTGCCGTTGGGCCATGACTGCTTCTCCGAAAAAGCGGGCCGCCCGTGCGGCCCAGGGGTGGAACCGGGCGCGCGTTATTGCGCGCCCACCTTGCGTGCGACCGTCTCCGCCATGCTCAGGTGATGCTTGAGCGTCGGCAGCGTGGATTTGGCGAATGCGCGCAGTTGCGCATCCTTGCCGTCGCGCGCTTCGTCTTCGAACAACGCAACCGCCTTCTTGTGCGCATCGGGGCCGGCCGCCGCCAGATACGCGGTGTCGAAGTCGCGCCCGCTCTTGCCGCGCAGCGCCTGCACGTCGGGATCCGACAGCTGTTCGACCTGCGGCTTCATGCCCTTGCGCGCCGCGATTTCACTGAGCTTCGCGTTCGCCTTGCCATGGTCCGCGACCATCCGCTTCGCGAACGCCCGCACGTCCGGCGACTGCGCCTGCTTCAGCGCGAGCTGGCTCGCCTGCACTTCCGCCTTGCCGGCCATCGCGGCCTTGTCGACGAACTCCGCGTCGGCGCCCTTCGGCGCTTTCGCGATGCCGGGGTCGCCTGCGCCGCCCGCGCCCGACGACGGGTTGATCACGCCGCCCGGCACATGCGAATTCGACGCGGGAGGCTCGCTCGGCATCTGCGCGCGGGCGAGCCCCGACACGGCGAACACGCCGGCGGCGAGCGCCGCGATCGTCCAGTGGGGTTGTCTCATCTGCTTTCTCCTTGTGCTTGCATGGAAACGGCCATCAGCCGCCGACGATCGAGCCGCCGTTCGGATGCAATGTCTGCCCGGTCATGTAGCTCGCACCGTCCGACGCGAGCAGCACGTAGCAGTCGATCAGTTCGTCCGGCTGGCCCGGCCGCTTGAGCGGCACGTTCGAGCCGAATTTCGCGACCTGCTCGGGCGTGAACGTCGACGGAATCAGCGGCGTCCAGATCGGCCCCGGCGCGACCGCGTTCACGCGGATGTCGCGTTCGGCCAGCTCGATCGACAGCGAGCGCGTGAAGGCGACGATCGCGCCCTTGGTCGCCGAGTAGTCGGGCAGTTTCGGGCTACCGTGATACGCGGTGACCGACGCCGTGTTGACGATGCGCCCGCCCTGCTTCATGTGCGCCAGCGCGGCCTGCGTGCAGAAGAACATCCCGTACACGTTCGTGCGGAACGTGCGTTCGAGCTGCTCCTCGGACACGTCCTCGATGCCCGGCTGCGGATGCTGCTCGCCCGCATTGTTGACGAGCACGTCGAGCCGGCCGAGCCGCTCGACCGTGCGCGCCACCGCGTCGCGCGCCTGCCGGCGATCGCCGACGTCGCAGGCGATCGCTTCGCAGCGGCGGCCGGCCTGCTCGATCAACCGCTTCGTATGCGCGGCGTCGTCGGATTCCTTCAGGTAGACGATCGCGACGTCCGCGCCCTCCTTCGCGAAGCCGATCGCCACGGCGCGGCCGATCCCGCTGTCGCCGCCCGTCACCAGCGCGACCTTGCCCGCGAGCTTGCCGCTGCCGACGTAGTCGGCCGCTTCGTCGCGCGGCTTCGGATGCATGTCGCGTTCGGTGCCCGGCTGCTGCGCCTGTTTCTGCGGCGGTGGAGTCTGTGCGGTGGTCATGGGTTCCTCCTTGAACGGGTGCCGCCGATGCTGCGCAAGCGGCGTGCCGCGTGCGGCGCACGCCGGCGCGCACGCGGCGGCCGGATGGTGGCGGTCGGCGTTGCAAGCGTTTGGAAAAAGGGCGTATTCAGCGCGGGCTGCGGGACGCGGCTTCGTCGGGTCGGCGCACCGGATCGAAATCGCGCCATTCGCCGTCCTGCCAGTCGCCTTCGACGCGCTCGATCGACTTCGCGCCGGTCGCGCGCAGGACCTCTTCCGCGGCCGTCGCGGTGTCGGGCGTCACGCGCGCGGCGAGGATCACGCCCGTTTCGCTCTGCGCGAGCGTGCCCTTGCCTTCGGCCTGCTCGCCGCGCATCCGGCCGAGCGCGCCGCCGAACGCGCCGAGATACGCGCCGGCCAGCGCGGCGGCGGCCGGCACGAACCAGTAGCGCAGGCCGAGCGCATACACGATCAATCCGATCACGACGCCGATCAGCAGCCCGCGCATCGCGCCGACCATCGCGCCGCGCCCGCCCGGCTTCGCCGCCGTGTCGGCGTACACGTCGCCGCCGATCGGGAAGCGCGCGTGCTGGCCGCCGGGGTTCAGGAAGAAGATCGACACGTCGTCGGGCCCGAACGCGCGCTCGTAGAGGTGACGCGCCCCACCTTCCGCTTCATCGAACGTCGTGAAACGGCCTGCGACGATCATCGCCATGGTCGTGCTCCTCGTGATGGGTGCGCCGCGCGCGCACGCACGCGGCGCGACGGGGCGACGCTTACATCAGCCGCCCGAGTTCCTTCGATACCGATGCCGGCGTGTCGTATTCGCGCTCGGGAATCCTGCGCAGCATGTCGAGCACCTCGCGGTCCGCATGCGAGCGTTCCGCGCACTGCACGACGTCCGACTTGCTCGCCGGATAGTCCATCCCCTTCAGCGCCTTCTGCACGTCGACGGGGCTCGGCGGCTTGCCGTGGCCGGACTGATGGCCGCCCTTGTCGTGGTCCTGCTGCGTGCGCTCGCCTTCGTGCGCGCGCGAGTGGCTGTATTCGTGGCCCGTATGTTGTCGGGATGTCATGAAAGCCTCCTTGGAAAATGAACGAAATCACGCGGACGACCGTCGCGCCCGCGCGAACGCGGCAAACACCAGCGCCGCCGCGCCGAGCGCGACCGCGCCGGCGACCTTCGGGCGCTGCACCACCGAGTTGTACGCGCAGCTGCGCAGCACCGGCCCTTCCATGCCTTCGCGCTCGTGCAGCGCGTGGCGCGAGTCGTACAGCGCGTTGTCGTCGCGCGGCCGTGCGGGTCGCACCGTGCGCTGGCCGCGCGAGAACAGCGTGGCCGCGACGCGATCGAACAGCCGCGGCGCGTGATACGCGCTGGCCGACGTGAACTTCGCGGCGCCGCCGACGAACAGCGTGCGGCGCGGATGCGCGGCCGCGAACAGAATCGCGTCGGCCACCAGATCGGGGTCGTAGATCGGCGGCGGCAGCTTCGGCTCGACGTTCATGTAGTTCTTCGCGTGCATCACGAACATCGTGTCGATCGCGGCCGGCTTGATCAGCGTGACGGACACCGGCAGGTGATCGGCTTCCATCTCGAGCCGTAGCGAATCGGTGAAACCCTTCACCGCGTGCTTCGACGCGACGTACGCGCTTTGCAGGGGCACCGGCGCGTCGGACGCCTCGCTGCCCATGTTGATGATCGCGCCGCCGTGGAAATCGCTCTTGCGCCGAAAATGATCGGACGCGACGAGCGAGCCGTGCACGACGCCCCAGTAGTTGGTGTCGAACAGCCGGCGCTGATCCTCGAGCGGCACCGTGGCCGCCGTGCCGAAGATCGACACGCCCGCGTTGTTCACCCAGGTATCGAAGCCGCCGTACGTGTCGGCCGCGGCCGCGGCCGCGCGCTGCAGATCCTCGATGTTGCCGACGTCGCCGGCGACCGGCACCGCGAGGCCGCCGTGCTGGCGGATTTCCTCGCACAGCGTGTTCAGCGCGTCCTCGTTGCGCGCGAACAGCACGAGCTTCGCGCCGCGCCGTGCCGCCTTGCGCGCGGTGACGAGACCGATGCCGCTCGTCGCGCCGGTGATCACGATCGTCTGTTCGCCGACCGGTTTGAGCATGCAGTTCATCGCTGGACTCCTGTTACGGTCGCGTCACGGTTATTTGGGCCGGATGGTCAACTGGTCGCGCACGTCCTGCACGCCGTCGACCTGCTTCACGACGCTGACGGCTTGGGTGCGCTGCTGCTCGTCGGGCACGCTGCCGGTGAGCGTCACGGTGCCGTGCCGCGTCTTCACGTGGATGTCGCCGGCCGACAGGCCGCTCGTGCCGACCAGCTCGGCCTTCGCCTTGGTGGTGATCGTCGCGTCGCGGATCTTCGTGCCGGTGCTCGAATGCGACGACGTGGACGACGATGCGGCGCCGTCGTCGCCGGCGGCGACCGCGTTCGGCGCGACGACCATGCACGCGGTGGCTGCGGCGATCGCGACCGCCATGCCGGTGCGCAGCGCGCGTTGCCGGCGGATGCGCGGGGGGTGGGCTTGCAGCTGGAATACCTTCATCGTGACCTCCTTTTCATCGGGCCGGGCGAACCGGCGGGTGAGCAGAAGTCGCGCAAATCGCGTGCCGCGGCGCGTGCGCCGCATGCACGCGCGCCCTCGCGATCAGACGCCCTTTCATCCAACGCGTTGTAATTTTTTCGGCACAGGGGGAAGCGGTTTTCCCCGCAATGCGGCGGGCATGCCGATTGCCGAGCGACCGGTGACGGCGGCCCGTGTGCGCGGCCCCGATATCGGGAGCAATACCATGCAGAGAATCGCGTTGATCAGTGAACATGCATCGCCGCTGGGCGTGATCGGCGGCGTCGATGCCGGCGGTCAGAACATCTATGTCGCGAACGTCGCAAAGCAGCTCGCGGAGCGCGGCCTCGACGTCGACGTCTACACGCGCTGCGACAATCCCCATTTGCCGGAAGTGGTGCCGATCGGGGCGCGCATGCGGGTGATCCACGTGCCGGCCGGGCCACCGACCGACGTGCCCAAGGAGCGGCTGCTGCCGTACATGGGCGCGTTCGCGCAATACATGATCGCGCGCATGCGGCGCGAGCCCGACCCGGTCGACGTGATGCACGCGAACTTCTTCATGTCCGGCGAAGCCGCGTTGCGCGTGAAAAAGGCGCTCGGCATTCCGCTCGTCACGACGTTCCATGCGCTCGGGCGCGTGCGGCGGCTGCACCAGGGCACGGCCGACGGCTTCCCCGACGCGCGCTTCGCGATCGAGGACACGCTCGCGCGCCGCTCGGACCGCCTGATCGCCGAATGCCCGCAGGATGCGCTCGACCTGACGACGCACTATCGCGCCGATACCGCGCGGATCGAGATCGTGCCCTGCGGCTTCGATGCACGGGAATTCCGGCCGGTGCCGCGCGTCGATGCGCGCGCGCGGCTGGGCTGGCCGCAGGACGCATTCGTCATACTGCAGCTGGGCCGCCTCGTGCCGCGCAAGGGCATCGACACCGTGATCGATGCGCTCGCGCGCATGCCGCGCGACCCGCAACGGCCGACGCACCTGTACGTCGTCGGCGGCAGCCAGCCGACGCCCGACCCCGCGCGCGATCCGGAATTCGCGCGGCTCGCCGCCTTCGCGCACGAACTCGGCATCGCGAATCGCGTGACCTTCGTCGGCCGGCGCGATCGCGACGCGCTGCACCTGTACTACAGCGCGGCCGACGTGTTCGTGACGACGCCGTGGTACGAGCCGTTCGGCATCACGCCGGTCGAGGCGATGGCGTGCGCGGCGCCGGTGATCGGCAGCGACGTCGGCGGCATCCGCACGACAGTCGACGACGGCACCACCGGCTATCTCGTGCCGCCGCGCGACCCGGCCGCGCTGGCCGCGCGCCTCGTGCAACTGCGGGCGCAACCGGAGCTGTGCGCGGCGCTCGGCCGCGCCGGCTACCTGCGCGCGCATCGCTTCTACACGTGGCAAGGCGTCGCCGACCGGCTCGTCGACATCTACCGCGACGTCGCCCACCCGCAGCGCGCCGGTACGTCGGCCGGCACCGGCCGGCGCACGCCGGTCGCCACCACGCGAGGCGTGCTCGCACACCGCAAGGAGAATACGTAATGAAGGGCTACGATCGAAAACGCGTGCTCGTCACCGGCGGCGCCGGCTTTCTGGGCTCGCATCTGTGCGAACGCCTGGTGACGGACGGACACGACGTGCTGTGCGTCGACAATTTCTACACGGGCGCGAAGGACAACATCGCGCACCTGCTCGATGCGCCGAACTTCGAGCTGATGCGGCACGACGTGACGTTTCCGCTCTACGTCGAAGTCGACGAGATCTACAACCTCGCGTGTCCGGCGTCGCCCGTCCACTACCAGCGCGACCCCGTGCAAACGACGAAGACCAGCGTGCACGGCGCGATCAACCTGCTCGGCCTCGCGAAACGCGTGAAGGCGCGGATTCTGCAAGCGTCGACGAGCGAGGTGTACGGCGACCCCGACGTCCACCCGCAGGACGAGCACTATTGCGGCCGCGTCAATCCGACCGGCATCCGCGCGTGCTACGACGAAGGCAAGCGCTGCGCGGAAACGCTGTTCGCGGACTATCACCGCCAGTACGGCGTCGACGTGCGGATCGCGCGGATCTTCAATACCTATGGCCCGCGCATGCACCCGGCCGACGGGCGCGTGGTGTCGAACTTCGTCACGCAGGCGCTCGCTGAACAGCCGCTGACCGTGTACGGCGACGGCAAGCAGACGCGCTCGTTCTGCTACGTGGACGACATGATCGACGCATTGATCCGGCTGATGGACGAACCGGGCGACGCGAGCGAGCCGGTCAATCTCGGCAGCGACGTCGAGATCGCGATGATCGACGTCGCACGCGAAGTCGTGCGGATCGTCGGCGCCAACGTACCGATCGAGTTCCGGCCGCTGCCGTCCGACGATCCGCGCCAGCGGCGGCCGAATCTGGCCGCCGCGCAGAAACGGCTCGGCTGGCGCGCGACGACGACGTTCGCGAACGGGCTCGCGCACACCGCGCGCTACTTCATTCAACGCCAGGTCACGCACCACGCGCCCGGGGACCTCGTGCGCAGCACGCGCATCGCGTCGCATCTGCTCGCGCAGGTCCACACGCAGAACCGGCCGGCGCCGACCCCTTGATGCGATCCGACGCGACCTGACGCCGCCGCTACGCGCCGCGCGTCAGTCGTCCCGCTTCGTCGCGTGCGCGATCTTGTACGCGAGTTCGCGCACGTCGACCGGCTTGCACAGGTAGCCGTCGAAACCGGCCTCCAGCGCACGGCGTTCGTCGGCGAGTCCCGCGTGCGCGGTGACGGCCAGCACGCGCACGTCGAGCGGGCGGCCGTCGCCGTTCATCGTGCCGCGCCGCAATGCGTCCAGCAGCCAGAAGCCGTCGCCGTCCGGCATCGCGAGATCGGACAGGACGACCGTCGGGCACATGTCGGCCGCCATCGCGAGCGCCTCGCGGCCCGACGACGCGATCGCGACGGTTGCGCCGAACGTGGTCAGCGCGGCCGTGAGGCTCGCCCGCGTGGTCGCATCGTCGTCGACGATCAGGATGCGGTGCGTGTCGAGCACGAGCGCGTCGCGGCGGCCGCTCCCCTGCACGATGCCCCACGCCATCGCGCCGCCCGGCTGCCATCCGACCGGCAGCGTCACCGTAAACGTCGTGCCGCGATCGCGGCCCGCGCTCGTGACGCTCACGCGGCCGCCGTGCAGTTCCGCGATGTGCCGCACGATCGACAGGCCGAGACCGAGCCCGCGCCGCGGCGACGCGGGCGAATCGTCCGCGCGGCGGAACATGTCGAACACGTACGGCGCGAATTCCGTCGCGATGCCCTGCCCGGTATCGACGACGGTCAACACCGCATGCTTGTCGTCGCGTGCGAGCCCGACCGTCACGCTGCCGCCGGTCGGCGTGAATTTCAATGCATTCGAGATGAGATTGGACAGCATCTGGCGCAATCGCTCGGCGTCGCCGGACACGATGCATGCGGACGCGTCGCAGTCGAATTCGAGCAGGATGCCGGCCGACGACGCGGCGGTCTGGAACGTGCCGACCTGGTCGGAGAACAGCCGCACGACGTCGACTGGCGTCGCATCGAGCCGCAGCTTGCCGGTCGCGAGCGACGACGCGTCGAGGATGTCGCCGACCATCCGCGTGAGCGAGCGCGCGCTGCGGTCGATCGCGTCGATCGCCTGATGCTGCAACGCCTGGTCGCCCGTATTGCGCAGCACCTCGATCCATCCGTAGATCACGTTCAGCGGCGTGCGCAGTTCGTGCGACACCGTGGCCAGCAACTCGTCCTTCAGCCGGTTCGACGTGTCGGCCTGGTCGCGCTCGTCGCGCGCACCCTGCAACGAACGCTGCGCCCGCAGGTCGCGGCGGCGCTGCGCGCCGGTTTCGTGCAGCGTCAGCGACAGCGCGACGCACGCACGCGCGTCGCCCTGCACCGGGCACGCCGAGACCATCGCACGAAAGCGCCGGCCGTCGCGCCGCACGCACAGCAGTTCGAGTGGCCCGACCGGCTCGTGCATCGCGTCGAACGATTCGGCGAGCGGGTTGAGCCGCAGCCAGCGCCGCGCGATCAGCGTGTCGAACCGCCGGCCGCGCGCGTCGGCCTCGTCGTAGCCGAAGATCCGCCGCGCAGCCGGATTCCAGCTCGCGATGCGGCCGTCGGCGTCGATCCCGACGATCGCGTCCGGCGAGGCCTCGACGACCGCATGCTGGAGCCGCGACGCGTCGACGCGTGCACGGTCCGCGCCGGCATCGCGCAGCAGCAGCACCGCGCCGTCGACGTTGCCGTCCGCATCGCCGATGGGCGACGCGACCGCGACGATCGGCACCGGATCGCCGCTGCCGGCCTTCAGCCAGTGCCGGTCGGACGTCGCCTCGGCGCCGCCGAGCGCGTGATCGAGCGGCGTGGTCGGCACGCGGCGGCCTTCGTGATCGACGATCCGCAGCACGTCGCGCGCCGGCCGCCCCAGCGCCTCGTCCGGCCGGCAGCCGACCAGTTCGGCCCCGGCTGCGTTGAGATACGTGAGCCGCCCTTGCGTATCGGTCGCGATCACGCCATGCGGCAGCGCGCCCAGCACGGCCTCGAGCTGTCGGCGCGCGGCCGCCTCGCGCCGGCGTGCGCGATCGTTCGTGAGCCGCGTGTGATGCAGCATCGATGCAACCGCGCAGACCAGCGCACCGATCAGCATGAACGTGCCGAGCTGCACGAGCCGGTCGGGCAGCGGCGCCGGATAGGCGGCCGGGTCGGACAGGAACAGCGTCCAGACGAGCAGCCCGCTGACCACCGTCGACACGATGCCGAACACGAACGACGTCGCCCACGCGGCGCCGGCGAGCAGCGGGTAATACAGCACGAACGGCAGATTCACGCCGCCGAACCGGATCGCGAGCGTCTGCAGCACGGTCGCGATCGCGACCAGCATCACGGCCGTTGCGTAATTTCCGGCCTGCGGCCGTGCAATTTCGATCATTGAACACGCTCCTGCGGGGACAGTCGACGGCGGCCGGCCGGGGCGCCGCCGGCGGGCACGGCACATGCTGGCCGATCGGCACCGGCGGCCCGGCCGCTCACGATGGAGATCTTCACGTCATGCCCGACCCGACACGCTGGCTCGTCGTCTCGCCGCATCTCGACGATGCCGTCTTCAGTTGCGGGCAACTGCTCGCGCAGGCGCCCGGCTCGATCGTCGTCACCGTGTTCGCGGGGATTCCGCCGCGCGGCATGCCCGCGCCGCCGTGGGATCGCCGCGCGGGGTTTCGCCACGCCGACGAAGCGATGCGCGCGCGCCGCGACGAAGACCGCCGCGCGCTCGCGCTGCTCGACGCCCGCCCCGTGTGGCTCGACTTCCTCGACGATCAGTACGGCATACCGACTACGTCGGCCGCGATCGCGGCGCGCGTAGCCGACGTGATCGACGCGCACCCGGGCTCCGGCGTGCTCGCGCCGGCCGGCCTGTTCCACCGCGATCATCTGCAGGTGCAGGAAGCCATGCTGTCGCTGCTGCGTGACGACGATGCGTCGCACGTCTGGCGCTTCTACGAGGACATCCCCTATCGCCGCATCGACGGGCTGATGGCCGGGCGCGTGTCGGGCTGGCGCGAACGCGGCTGGCTCGCGCATCCGGTCACCGCGCCGGCCGGCAGCGGGTCGGACGGCGTCGCCGCGAAAGCCGCCGCCGTCGATGCGTATGCAAGCCAGGTGACGCTGCTCGAGCCTCATATGCGCGCCGCTCTCCGCGAACCCGAAACGATCTGGCGACTCGAATGCGACGTCACGTCCGTGTAACGCCCGCGCGCGCCGCGCAGCCGCCGGCCGAGCCGCGCGTAACGGCCGTCGTGCTGACCTGCCGGCGCGCCGCCGAACTCGCGCGCACGCTCGAACACCTGTGCGCGCTGCCCGACCGGCCGGCGATCGTCGTCGTCGACAACGGCGCCGACGCCGAGACGGCCGCGCTGATCCGCGCGCGCTTTCCGTATGTCGCGCTTGTGCACGCGCCGGGCAACCTCGGCGCGGCCGGCCGCAATCTCGGCGTCGACATCGCCCGCACGCGCTACGTCGCGTTCTGCGACGACGACACGTGGTGGGCGCCCGGTTCGATCGCCGAAGCCGCGAACCTGCTCGACGCGTATCCGCACGTCGCGGCCATCACCGCGCGCGTGCTGGTCGGCCCCGACGAGCGCGAGGACCCGACCTGCCGGCTGATGGCCGACAGCCCGCTCGACGCGCCGGTCGCGCTGCCCGGCCGCCCGATCCTCGGGCTGCTGGCCGGCGCGACCGCGTTCCGGCGCGACGCGTTCGTGCATGCGGGCGGCTACCATCCGCGCTACTTTCTCGGCGGCGAGGAAGCGCTGCTCGCGCTCGATCTGACTCGCGCGGGGCACTGGCTCGTGTACGCGCCGCGCCTCACCGTCCATCACTACCCGTCGACGCAGCGCGATCGGCCGACGCGCGAGCGCACCGCCGCTCGCAACGCCGTGTGGACCGCGTGGCTCAGATGGCCGGCCGCCGCCGCGTGGCTGCATACGGTGCGCATGCTGCCGCTGCTGCGCCGCGAACGCGCGCTCGTGCGCACGTTCGCCGGGCTGCCGTGGATCCTGCGCGAACGACGCGCGATCCCGCCGCACGTCGAACGCATGCGCCGCCGCCTCGAGCGCGAGCCGCGCCGCGAGGCCGGAACCGAAACATGAACGCAGTCGTAGCGGCATCAGGAATCGGGCTTCTCCGCTTCGTCTTCGAGTTGCGCGAGGCGGTTGTAGATCGTCTTCAGGCTGACGTCGAGCACCTCGGCCGCCTGCGCCTTCACGCCGCCGCATTGGGCGATCGTGCCGAGGATCAGCTTGCGGTCGACTTCCTCGAGCGGCGTGCCGAACGGCACCGTCACGCGATCTTCATGCGAATCGACCATGCTGGACAGTTCGTCCATGATCGGCGGCGGCAGCGTGTCGATCACGTCGGCATCGGTGAAGATGCTCGCGCGCTGCACGAAGTTGCGCAGCTCGCGCACGTTGCCGGGCCATTCGTAAGTTTTCAGCGCTTCGCGCGCGGCCGGCGAGAAGCGCAGATTGCGGCCGCTCTCCTCGTTGTAGCGCTGCAGGAACGCATCGGCGAGCATCGGGATGTCGTCGCCGCGTTCGCGCAGCGACGGCAACGGGATCGGGAACACGTTGATCCGGTGGAACAGGTCCGGCCGCAGCTTGCCGTCGGCCATCGCGGCTTCGGGGTCGCGGTTCGTCGCGGCGACGATGCGCACGTCGACGTCGATCTCGCGCGTCGAGCCGAGCCGCGTGACACGCCCCGTTTCCAGCACGCGCAGCAGCTTGACCTGCGATTCGAGCGGCATCTCGGTGATTTCGTCGAGAAACAGCGTGCCGCCGTCCGCGCGTTCGAAGAAGCCCTTGTGCTGACGTTCCGCGCCGGTGAAGCTGCCGCGGTCGTGGCCGAACATTTCGCTCTCGACGAGGTTCGCGGCGATCGCGCCGCAGTTCACCGCGAGGAACGGGCCGCGGCGGCGCAGGCTCAGATCGTGCACGGTTTGCGCGGCAAGCTCCTTGCCGGTGCCCGATTCGCCGGTGAGCAGCACCGACGCTTCGGTGCGCGCGACGCGGCCGATCGCGTCGTAGACGGCCTGCATCGCGGGCGAGCTGCCGAGCATGCGGCCGAAGCGGCCGAGGCGCTGCAGTTCCGAGCGCAGCTCCGCGATTTCCTCGTGCAGGGCTGTCGTACGCGGCACGCGCGCGAAGATGCTGTTCAGCCGCTGCATGTTGAGCGGCTTCACCAGGTAATCGGACGCGCCGCGCCGCAATGCATCGATCGCGGTTTCGAGGCTCGCGTGGCCGGTGGTCAACACCATTTCGCAATGCCCGCGCTTGGGCAACGCGTCGAACAGATCCATCCCGTTGCCATCGGGCAGCACGAGGTCGCACAGCACGAGATCGGGGGTATGCGTCGAGACGAGCGTGCGCGCTTCTTCAAGCGTCGCGGCCGTATCGCACGTGAGTTGCTGCGTGCGTGCGAGCGTGGCCAGCATCGTTCGCGTATCGGCGTCGTCTTCGACGATCAGGACGTAAGGCATCGAGGCTCCTGGTAATGCGGGCCGGCGCGAGTGTCGGCCGGCACCGCGACACGTGCGGCGCCATGCGCGTCACAGAGCTCGCGACGGCATTTTCAACGCTGCACACGAGCGGGCAGACAAGCTGTCCTGCAATGAAAACGAGTGCTTAGCAGTATAGAAGAACGGTGTCGCGCATTCGTCGCTCATCGAATAAATCTATCTGTCGCCGTAAACCGCATTGCCAGATTCAATGTCGATGAATCGGTATAAAAGGTATTCTGAGTACGTGAAAGACGACGTATGCCACGTCGTTTTTTACCTGGTCACGACATATTCGGTCAAAACTTCCCAACCCGGTTATTACTCCATGTCGAAATCCGACGATGACGGCACGCGACTGTTCGGCCGTTCGCGAACAATTCAGGATCTGCTGCTGAAAGTGTCGCGCGTCGCCGCCACCCGCGTGAGTGTGCTGGTGGTCGGCGAAAGCGGGGCGGGCAAGGATATCGTCGCCCGCCTCATTCACGACATGAGCCCGCGCCGGCGCGGGCCGTTCGTGCCCGTCAATTGCGGCGCGATTCCGAAAGACATCGCGGAGTCGCACTTGTTCGGTCACGAAAAAGGCAGCTTCACGGGCGCCGTTGCACAACATGTGGGCATGTTCGAAGCCGCGCGCGGCGGCACGCTGTTTCTCGACGAAATCGCCGAAATGCCGCTCGAATTGCAGGTCAAGCTGCTGCGCACGCTCGAAACCAACACGATCGTGCGCGTGGGCGGCCACGACGCGATTCCGCTCGACGTGCGAATCGTCGCGGCCACGCATCACGATCCCGTCGAGGCCTTGCGCAACGGCACGCTGCGCGAAGACCTGTTCTACCGGATCGCGCCGATCGCGCTGCACGTGCCCGCGCTCCGGCAGCGCGAGGACGACGTCGGCGACATCGCGCTGCAGATCGTCGAACGGCTGAACGCGCGGCACCGCACGAGGAAGCGCCTGTCGACGCAGGCGATGAAGGCGCTGCGCGCGTACACGTGGCCCGGCAACGTGCGCGAGCTGCGCAATGCGCTGGAGCGCGCGTTCATCCTCGCCGACGAGCAGATCGAACTGCAATTGCCGCGCCGCCCGCCGCCGCGCGAGGAAGTGCGCCACAACGCGATGACGCTGCATATCGGCACGACGCTCGCGCATACGCAGCAGCGCTTCATCGTCGCGTCGCTGCGGCACTTCAACGGCGACAAGCCGCGCACCGCGAAAGCGCTCGGCATCAGCCTGAAAACGCTGTACAACCGCCTCGCGCTGCTACCCGAAAGCGAGCGCAATGCGGCCAGCGGCAACGCACCGGCGGCGGCGGCGACGAATGCGTCGAACGGCAACAGCGCGCCGAGTTCGCCGCCCGCGCCGCCCCCGTGAGCGCGGCGGGCCACGCCGCCGCCGTCAAGCCGTCACGTCCCGCAGCGCGGCGTCCCAGTCGCGCGCGAAGCGCTCGATGCCGAATCGCTCGCACGCGTCGCGTTTGGCCGCCGCGCCCCACTCGCGCGCCAGTTCCTGATCGCGAATCAGCATCCGCATCGCGTCGATCAGCACGGCCGGCCGCGTATCGGCCACGCCGTTGCTGCCCGTCTTCACGAGTTGCGCCATCTCGGTCGTCGCGAGCGCGACGATCGGCAGCCCGATCATCATCGCCTCGATCACCGCGAGCCCGAGGCTCGTATAGCGAATCGGATTGAAGAAGAACCGGTAGTGCGACAGGAACTGCGGCAGCGCCGGGTTCGGCACTTCGCCGATCCCGCCGAGTTCGGTCGAACCCATCCCGACCAGATCGATCGGCACGCTGTGCCGCACGACCTCGAACAAGTCCGCGCCAAGGCGCCGGCCGCGGCGCGCGAGGTTGTTCACGACGGCCACGCCCTTCGGCAGCGTGCCGTGATACTCGACGTCCTTCGGCACCAGCACGCCGTGCTCGATCACGCGCGTCGGCGTCACGCCGTTGTCCCACATCAGCGCGTTGAACGGCGTCACGTGCACCAGCAACACGTTCGGGTCCTGCACCGGATGCAGCGTATCGGTCGGATGCTCGCGCGGCGGATCGTGCTCGACGAACAGCGTCGGCAGCGTGCGCTGCGCTTCGCTCAGCAGCCGCAGGCGGTCGTGCTGGTAATGCTTCACGTGCTGATACAGCACGCAGTCGAATGTGGTGTCGCGCACGCACTCGGCCGGCACCTCGTGCACGTTGTCGCCCCACGGCAGGTGCCCGACGCGGCCCGCATAGCCGGGCGGATGCTGCGGCTTCGTCACGATGTAGAAATCGTGCGGCGCCTGCGACAGGTAATACAGATAATTGCCATGCACGTGCCAGGTCAGCACGCGCAACCGCTTACGTGACATGACGTCTCTCCTCCGCGAGCAGTTCGCCCGCCCGGTCGATCACGTCGCCGACGCCGATCGCGGTCGCGCACTCGTGCCCGTACGGGCAGGTATCGAACATGCACGGCCGGCACGCCGGGTAGTTCGCGAGCACGCGATGACGTTCGGCGTCGAGCGGCGCCCAGCGGGCCGTATCGCTGCCGCACGCGACGACGATACTCGGCGTGCCGAGCGCCGCCGCGACATGCGATACGCCCGTGTCGTTGCACAACAGCAGCCGCGCGCGGGCAATCAGCGCGGCCAGCGCGCCGAGCGGCGTGCGGCCGCACAGGTTCACGCACGGCCGCCCGAGGTGCTCGGCGAACGCGCTCGCCAGCCCCAGTTCCGCGCGCGTGCCGGTCAGCACGATCTGCCAGCCGTCGTCCGCGAGCTGCCGCGCGGCGAGCGCGAAGCGTTCGACCGGCCAGCGCCGCGACGCCATCCGCGCGCCGGGATGGACGATCACGTAGCGGCCGGGATCGAGCGCGTGTTCGTCGCGGAGCACGTGCCACAGCGCGTAGTCGAGGCCGCCGAGCGGGAATTCGAGGTAGTCGCCCCAGTCCGCGTAGCCGAGCTTGCGCGTGAGCGCCAGATAGCGCGCCACCTCCGGTTCGTCGTCGCGCCAGACGAGCGCGCAGTCGAGCGCGGTCGTGCCGCCGTCGGCCGGCACGAAGCCGGCCGTGCGCGTCGCGCCGAGCGACGCGACGATCGCGTTCGTGTGCACGCCGCTGCCGTGCAGCTGGATCGCGAGATCGAAGTCGCGCGCGCGGCATTCGGCGATGAACGCTTCGCGCGTGGCCGCGTCGGGTTCGGGCTGCTCGCCGAGGCCCGGCGCGCCGGGGAATGCGATGAAGCTGTCGATGTAATCGGAAAAGCGCGATGCGAACTCGCGCGCCCACGGCAGGCCGATCAGCGTGATGCGTGCGTCCGGTTCGCCGCGCCGCAGCGCACGCAGCGCGGGCACCGCGCACAGCATGTCGCCGAGCTGCAGCGCACGGAACACCGCGATCCGCTTCGGGCCGCGCGGGCCGTCCGAATCGACGCTGGGATCGAGCTTCATAGGAACATCACCCGGAAGTGAAGCGCGCCACGCATGCGCCAATACAGCGACACGGGCGGAATCGCGATGGACGTGACGATCATCTCGGCCACATGCGACGCCGTGAGCTGCGTGCCGCGCAGCCGTTTCGCGCAGAACCCAGCGGTAATCGCGGCCCACACCGCCGCGCACACGATGGCCGGCGCCGGCCAGCCGGCGGCGAAACAGCCGATCGCGCCGAGCGCGGCAAGCACGGCCGCGTAGTAATGCCACGGCGGCACGGGCCGGATATGACGCCGGTAGGTCGCGCGGTGCTTCTTGTACAGCAGCGCATCGAAATACACCTTCGACTGCGCGCCGATGCTCGATCCCCAGCGCGCGGGACGCACCGGATGCACGATGCGCGCGGCGTCGGCCTCGACGATCGGCCCCGCATGCTCGCGCAGCGCGAACATCAGGTCGGCGTCCTCGCGCCACGCGCGCGTGAAGCGCTCGTCGAAGCCGCCGATGCGTTCGAGCGCCGCGCGCCGCACGAAGCAGTTCGCGGTCGCGAATTCCGCATGCGCGAGCCCCGCCGCATCGCGTTCGTAGTCGGTCGGGCGCGGCCGCAACGGTACGTCGATCCGGCCGGCGGCGGCCGCCGCCGACGGCGCGGCCTGCAGCGCGGCCGCCCCGTTGCGCAGCCAGTCCGGATCGGGAATCGTGTCGTCGTCGGTAAACGCGATCAGCGCGCCGCCCGCGCTGCGCCAGCCGACGTTGCGCGCGCCGGCCGGCCCCTGCGTGTCCGGCGCGGTCATGTAGCGGATCACCGGCACGTCGGTCACGCGCGCGCGGCACGCATCGACGACGGCG
Organism: Burkholderia sp. A2; assembly: GCF_001729305.1. Taxonomy (NCBI): domain Bacteria; kingdom Pseudomonadati; phylum Pseudomonadota; class Betaproteobacteria; order Burkholderiales; family Burkholderiaceae; genus Burkholderia; species Burkholderia sp. A2. The sequence continues at coordinate 34,499 of NZ_LZXX01000093.1, forward strand.
CGCGCGCTGCCGGCCGGGTCGTCGTCCACGACGACGATCTCGTAGGTGGTCGGGTCGAACACCTGCACGCACAGCGCGTCGAGGCAGCGTGCGAGCAGGTCGGGCCGCCGGTAGGTCGGCACGACGACCGACACCACCGGCGGCAGCTGCGTGTCACGCATGTTCATCTTGGCTTCTCCAGCAGGAACGGGCCGATCACGAGCGCGTCGAGCGGCGACGTCCAGAAGCATTCGATCGCGTCGCGCGGCGAGCACACGATCGGCTCGCCGCGCGTGTTGAACGACGTGTTGACGAGCACCGGCACGCCGGTGAGCGCGTCGAACTCGGTCAACAGCGCATGCAGCAGCGGATGCTGCGTCGCGTCGACGGTCTGCACGCGCGCGGTGCCGTCGATGTGGCGCACGGCCGGAATCCTGTCGGCGCGCTCGGGCACGACGTCGTACACGAACAGCATGAACGGCGCGCGCAGCGGCGTGCGCCGGCCGCCGCTGAACCAGTGATGCGCGCGGTCCTCGAGCACGACCGGCGCGACCGGCCGGAAGTCCTCGCGATCCTTGATCCGGTTCAGCTTGCGCTGCATGTCCGGATCGATCGGCGACGCGAGAATCGACCGCGCGCCGAGCGCGCGCGGGCCGAACTCCATGCGCCCCTGGAACCAGCCGATCACGCGGTTCGCGGCAAGCAGCGCGGCCGTCTGCGCGGCGACGTCGGCGAGCCGCCGGTACGGCAGCTGCGCTTCCTTCAGGAACGCCTCGATCGCGTCGTCGTCGTAGGCCGGCCCAAGATACGCATGATCCATCCGCCAGCCGCCGCGCGCGCCGCGCATCCGGAAATCGGTCCATAGCGCGGCGCCGAGCGCGGTGCCCGCGTCGCCGGCGGCCGGCTGCACCCACACGTCGTCGAACGGGCCGCGATCGCGGATCTTCGCGTTCATCACGCAGTTCAGCGCGACGCCGCCCGCCATCGCGAGCTGCCGCTCGCCGGTCTCGGCGGCGAGCCAGTCGACCGCCTGCAGCGTCGTCTCCTCGAGCACCAGTTGCAGTGCATGCGCGATATCGCAGTGATGCGGCTCGATCGGGCCGCCGCGTTCGCGCGGCGGGCCGAAGCGCGCGGCCAGATCTTCGTCGACCACGTCATAGCGCCCTTCGCCGCGATACCGCACGAGCTTGCGCATCTCGTCGGCGAACACCGGCTTGCCGTACGACGCGAGCGCCATCACCTTGTATTCGTCGGACGAGTGCAGGAAGCCGAGATAGCGCGTCACGCGCTCGTACAGCAGCCCGAGCGAATGCGGCAGATTGACCTGCCCGAGCCGCCGGTACGATCGGCCGTCGAATACGCCGTAGCTCGTCGTCGCACGTTCGCCGCGCCCGTCCATCGTCATCACCGCGCAGCGTTCGAACGGCGCCGCGAGAAACGCGCTCGCCTCGTGCGCGAGATGGTGCTCGATGAAATGCCAGCGGAACGGCCCGTCGTGCGTGACGCCGCGAAAGCGCCGCTGCAGATGATGCGGCACGCCGCCCGCGAGCTGGCGCGGCGCGTTGACGATCGACGACAGGAACAGCGGATGCCACGGCGACGCGCCGTCCGCGCGCGGCGCATGCGCGGACGGCGACAGCGGCAAGGTCAGCGCCGGCGCCGTGCCTTCGCGGTCGAGTTCGAACCACGGGTCGTACGAATACGCGACGTGGTCCACGTCCGCGAGCGTGATGCCGGCTTCCGCGAGGCAGTAGTCGATCGCGTGGAAGGGCAGCTCCCAGGTCGAGAACGGCACCGGGCGCTTCGCGTGCTTCACGTGCGTGAAGCGTTCGTCCTCGGCCGCCGCGATCACGACGCCGTCGCGCACGATGCACGCGGCGCTGTCGTGGAAGGCGGCGTTGATGCCGAGCGTATGGATCGGATCAGGCATGCGTCAGTTCCTCGTGATGACGTGCGCGAACGGAATCACGTTCGATGCGTTCGCCGCGACCGGCTCGCCGTCGTGCGCGGCGGCCCGCGCGGCCGTGCGTTGCGCATGGCGCGCGCTGCCGCGCAGCAACGCGTGCACGGCGGCGGCGACATCGTCGACGCTCACGCCGCGCAGGCACGGATGACCGGGCTGGTTGCACACGCTGCGGTAGCAGTTGCGGCACGGCACGTCGACGTTCAGCACACGGTGCGGCACACGCCACGGCGTGTGCTGCGGATTGGTCAATGCATACAGGTCGACCACCGGCGTGCCGAGCGCGGCCGCGAGATGCACGGGGCCGCTGTTGTTCGACAGCAGCAGGTCGGCCGTCTCGATCAGCGCGCCGAGCTCGCCGAGCGGCAACACGCCCGCGAGCGGCACCGCGCGCGGCCCCGCCCGTTCGCACACCGCGTCGACCAGCGCGCGTTCGTCCGCGCTGCCCGTCACCGCGATGCCGTCGAACAGCGGTGCGACCGCGGCGGCCGCTTCGCCGAAACGCTCGGCCGGCCAGCGCCGCGACGCGGCGGTCGCGCCCGGGTGGACGACGAGCCAACGCGGGCGCGCCGCCGCCGGCCGGCGCGCGCCGCCGATACGTTGCAACGCCGCCTGCAGCCGCGTGTGCACCGCACGGCGCGCCGCGTCGCCCGGCTCGAACGCCATCCGCCAGTCCGCCGTTTTCGCGCCGACGGCACGCACGAGCGCGAGCTGGCGCGCGACCTCGTGGCGCACGTGCGATTCCGGCTCGGTTTCCGGCACGCGGTCGGTCAGCAGTTCATACGGATTCTCGCGGCAATGCGCGAGCCGCAGCGGGATACCGGCGAGCCAGCACATCATCGCCGCGGGCAGCGGATTCTGGCTGTAGACGGTGAAGATCACGGCCGCGTCGAAACGGCCCGCCAGCAGCCGGTCGATCATGTCGAGATCGGCCACCGGATCGCCGCGCACGTCGGGATGCTTGACCCATGGCGCGTCGTAGCTCCACACGTCGTCGACCATCGGCAGATGCTTCGCGAGCGCGGCGCCCGTGCGCGACGTCAGCAGCGTCAGCTGGCGATCGGCGCCGCTCTCCTTCAGCGCGCGCAGCGCGGGCGTGGTCATCAGCACGTCGCCGATGCTGTCGAGCCGCACGCACAGAATGCGCCGGGCGCGGCTCCAGGCCGTGCTCATTGCCGCCCCCACGAGCCGTGCCGGCGCGCGGCCTCGCGTACGACGATGTCGGCCGCCAGGTCGACGCGATCGACCACGTGATGCGGCGTGCGCGCGGCGTCGAGCCGCCACTCGGTCTCGTTGCCGCAGTCGACCAGGATCGTGCCGCAGCGCGCGGTGCGGCCGGCCTCGACGTCGTCGAGGATGTCGCCGATCATCCAGCTCCATTCGGGCACGGCGCCGAGCGCGGCGAGCGCGCGGCGCAGCATGCCGGGGCGCGGCTTGCGGCAGATGCAGTCGCACGTGTAGCGCGGCACGCTGCCCTGCGGGTGATGCGGGCAGTAAAAAAAATCCGCCAGCGTCGCGCCGTTTGCTTCGAACAGTTCGGCGAGACGCTGGCGGACCGCGCCAAGCTCGTGTTCGGTAAAGCGACCGAGCGCGACGCCCGGCTGGTTCGACACGACCGCCAGCGGCATGCCGGTCGCGCCGAGCGTGCGCAGCGCGCGCGCGGCGCCCGGCGCGAGGCGCATGCGCGCGGGATCGACGTTGTACGGCACGTCGTCGAGCAGCGTGCCGTCCTTGTCGAGCAGCACCGCGCCGGGCAGCCCCCGTTCGCGCTTCAGGGCCATGATGTCTCCTTCATCGGCAGCACCATCAGCTCCGGCACCACGGTGCCCGGCGGCTGCGTCAGCACGAAGCGCACGGCGGCCGCGACGTGCTCCGGCGGCTGCAGCGTGTCCTCGTCGATGTCGGGAAAACGGTCGAGCAGGAACGGCGTGCGCATCCCGCCCGCGACGATCGCCGACACGCGCACGCCGCTCGGCCGCAGCTCCGCATGCAGCGCGTGCGACAGGCCGAGCAGCCCCCACTTCGTCGCGTGATACGCGGACGCGTTCGGCCACGCACGCTTGGATGCGGTCGACGCGATGTTCACGATATGGCCGTTGCCGCGCGCCTTCATCATCGGCACGGCCGCGTGACACATCAGGTACGGGCCGAACAGGTTCGTCATCAGCACCTGCTGCCACGCGTCGACGCTCACGTCGTCGATCGGCGCGGTCACGTCGATCGCCGCGTTGTTGACGATCACGTCGAGGTCGCCGAGCGACTCGCGCGCATCGTGCACGACCTGCAGCACCGATGCTTCGTCGCGCACGTCGAGCGGCCGTCCCATCGCCTGCCCGCCGTGCCGTTCGAGTCGCTGCGCGACGGCTGCCGCGCGGTCGCCGTCGAGATCAGCGACGACGACATGCGCGCCGTGCTGCGCAAGCTCTTCGCAAATGGCTTCGCCGAGACCGCGGCCGCCCCCGGTCACGAGTGCGGTCCGGCCGGCGAGCGGCGGTTTGGCTGAATCGTGAGTCGCGTTCACCTGCACCTCCTGTCGATGTCGGAAAGCAATCCGGCTGACGGCGACACTTGTCGCGACAACCGTCCGTGCAGGAGTACAGCGAAAACCGTGCCGGCCTGCGCGCGCCCGCGCCGCATCGGACCGTGGCGCGCGCTTGCTGGCTTTTTTATAACCTGCTGTAAAAACCGGCCCGGGCAGCCGCGCCCAGGCGGTCCCACCTAGGCGGCCCCACCTAGGCGGTCCCCTCAGATCGCGAGCCCGTCGGGCGTCGCCTGCGCGCGGTGCTTCGCGAGCGCACGCAGGCAGTGCGCGATGCAGCCCGCGAACGCCTCGTCGAACCACGGCTGCGCGCCCGACACGCCGACCACGATGCCGCCGAGCGCGACGCCACCCCACAGGTTCGTGTCGCCCGCGCGCAGCCGGTACGGCTCCAGCGCCTGCACGACGTGGCCGTCGCGGCCCGTTTCCCACGACAGCCGCGCCTTGGCCCGCGCGTATGCGCGATAGTCGGCGTCCCAGTCCTTCGGGTCGGGCAGCGAAAACTCATACAGGATCGCGTCCTCGAACGCCGCGTCGTGCGGCCCGAGCGCCGGGTCCATGATCACGATGTGCAGGCAACCGCTGTCGCCGACGAAATCGCTCTGCAGCGCGGCGGACAGGGTCGGCAGCAGCAGCTCGACGGCCGCCACCGCGGCCTGGCGGTCCGCGAACGCGCTACCGCCGCGACGTGCGTTCAGGGCTTCGGGTGTCGTCGGATTCAGAAGGTTCGGCATGGATTTCTCCGGAGGAAAACGCGAGCGCACGCAACGCCGCGATCAGGTCGGCCGCTACCGCGGGCTTGGTCAGGTACGCATGGAAACCGGCTTCGACGGCGCGCGTGCGGTCGCGATCGCGCGCATGGCCGGACAACGCCAGCGCTTCGAGCGGCGCACGGCCGTCGCGATCGCGCGCGGCGTCGAGCTGACGCACGCGCGCCATCACCGCGTAGCCGTCCTCCTCGTCGTCGCCGAGGTCGATGTCGCAGACGAGCAGCGCCGGCCAGTCGGCCCGGCGCGCGCGCCACAGGTCGTCCAGCAACGCCTGGCCCGACGCATACGCGTGCACGTCGGCGCCGGCCACCTTCAGCAGCGCGGTGAGTGCCTCGCGCGCCTCGTCGTGGTCGTCCACGCACGCGATGCGCAGCCCGTCGAGGGGCTTCGCGGCGGTCGCCCCGCCGGCGTCCGGATGCGGCGCGGCACCGTCCGGCTGCACCGACCCCGGCACCACCGCGTACATCGGCAGCGACAGGTGCAGCGTCACGCCGATATCGTCGCGTTCGCGCACGACGTAGCCGCCGGCTTCCTCGATCGCGTCCTGCAATCGTTCGAGATCGATCAGCGACAGTTCGGCGGCATCGACGCCCGCGCACGCGATCGTGATCCGCGCTTCCGGGTCGTGGCGCGCGGTGCGCACCTCGAGCTGCCCGCCGCTGCTCGCGTCGATCGCGCCGCGGCACAGTTCCCACACGAAGCGTCGCAGCGCGGCCGGATCGGCCTTGACGACGAGATCCTCGTCCGTCAGGTGGCGGAACACCGGCACGCCGCGCTGCGCGGCCGCCTCCGCCAGCGAATCGAGCACCTGCGACACGAGCGGGTTGATCCGCACCGGCTGCCGCGCGAACTTCGCCTCCGTGCGCTCCAGTTCGCGCTGCTTCGCCTGCAGCGACCACATCTGCGCATACACGCCGCCGCTTTCCAGCAGCTCGTCGTGGGTGCCCTGCTCGACGAGCCGGCCGTACTCCATCACGAGGATGCGGTCGGCATCGACGATCGTCGACAGCCGGTGCGCGATGATGAGGCTCGTACGATGCCGCGCGACGCGCATCAGCTCCTGCTGGATCGCGCGCTCCGAGCGTGTGTCGAGCGCCGACGTCGCCTCGTCGAACACGACGATCGGCGGCGCCTTCAGCAATGCGCGCGCGATCGCGACCCGCTGCCGCTCGCCGCCCGACAGCCGTACGCCGCGCTCGCCGACGCGCGTGTCGTACGCCTCGGGCAGCCGCTCGATGAACGCGTCGAGCTGCGCGCCGCGCGCGGCCGCGATCACCTCGCCGCGGGTCGCGTCGCGCTTGCCGTATGCGATGTTGTACGCGAGCGTGTCGTTGAACAGGATGGTGTCCTGCGGGACGATGCCCAGCGCGTCGCGCAGGCTGCGCTCGGTGACGAGCCGCAGGTCCTGGCCGTCGATGCGGATCGTGCCCGCATCGGGCTGGTACAGCCGGAACAGCAGCCGCGCGAGCGTCGACTTGCCCGAGCCGCTGCCGCCGACCACGGCGACCGTCTGCCCGGGCTCGATGCGGAACGACACGTCGAACAGGATCTGCCTGCTCGGCTCGTAGCCGAAGTCGACATGCTCGAACTCGATCGCGCCGCCGCGCACGACGAGCGGCTGCGCACCGGGCGCATCGCCGTCCTCGCCGGGCTTGCCGCGCGCATCAAGCAGCCCGAACAGCCGTTCGATGTTCGTCATCGCGTCGTTCGCCTCGCGGAACACGAAGCCGAGCGCATTCAGCGGCAGGCTGATCTGGATGATGTACGCGTTGATCAGCACGAGATCGCCGATCGTCATCGCGCCGCGCGCGACCTGCTGCCCGGCGAGCAGCATCACCGCCGCGATCCCCGCGCCGATGCACGCGCTCTGCCCGATATGCAGCGTCGACAGCGCGTACTGGTTGTCGACGCCGGCCTCGCGCCATTCGCCGAGCACGCGGTCGAGGCGGTCGCGCTCGACGTCGTCGCGCGCAAAGTACTTGACCGTATCGACGTTCAGCAGGCTGTCGACCACGCGCGAATTCGACTCGGCCTCCAGCGCGTTCACGCGCCGCTGGTAACGCATGCGCCGGCGCGTGAACACCACCGTATACGCCGCGTAGACGGTGAACGTGACGAGGATGATCGCGGTGAAGCCGCCGCCGTACTTGCCGATCACGATCACGAGCACCGAGCCGATCTCGATGGCCGTCGGCACGACCGTGAACACCGCGACGCCGAGCAGGTAGCCGATGCCGGCCGTGCCTTTCTCGAGATCGCGCACGACGGCGCCCGTCTCGCGCTGCGCATGAAAACGCGCACCGAGGCGATGCAGATGGCCGAACGTGCGCACGGTAAACGACGCGACCGTATGCTGCGTGACCTGCACGAAGGTCATGTCGCGTACTTCGTTCAGCGCGTTCGACGCGAAGCGCACGACCGCGTACGCGAACAGCAGCAACACCGGCCACGCCATCGGCTGGCCGGCCGCGCGGCCGAAGCCGTCGACGATGTCCTTGAGCAGCAGCGGCACCGATACGGCCGCCGCTTTCGCGAGCACCAGCAGCACGATCGCCGCCAGCACGCGTGCGCGGTAATGCCAGATCGCGCGCCAGAGTTCGACCGCGATCCGTACTCGCAGTCCGCGCTTGTCGCGGCGATGGCGGAGGTTGCGGCGGTCGCGGCCTGCCGCCGCATCACGGTCCTTGACGGGCGTTTCGTCGATTCCGGTCGTCATGCACGCAGTACTCGCGGTCGGGGGCGCGGCGTTTCACGCACGGGCGGTCAATGGCGCGGTTCGCGCTCGCGGCCGCTCGCCACGGTGCCCGGCTCGGGGTCGCGTGCGGCAGGGTGGGTCGGCGTGACGGTCCGCTGGTCCGGATGCAGCACCATGCCCGTATCGTGTTCGCCGTCGCGGCGCACGCGCACGCGATTCTCGACGTCGCGCACGCCCAGGCAGCCGTCGGCCAGATCCTCGATGTCATGCTTCATCCAGCGCGCCGGCACCGTGCCGTCCAGTTCGACGCGGCCCTCCTTCACCTGCACGGTGACGTCGCTCACGTCGATCTCGAGCGCATGCGCGAGCCGCTCGCAGACGTCCTCGCGAATCCGCTCGTCCGAGCGCGTATACCCTTTCGGCCCGCGGCGATGGCGCAGCGCGTCACGTTCGGTGTCCCTGCCGAACCGCGACAGGTCGGGCGCGCCGCCGCCGTAGCGCGGGTCGCCCCGATCGCGCTCGCCGCCGTACCCGCCCATCCGGTGCTGGCTGCGGAACTCCGGGCGCTCGCCACCGTACCGGCCTTCGCGCTCCTCCGCCCGGCGGCCCGGGTCGCCGTAGCCACGCTCGACGTCCCGCGCCGGCTGGCGCGCGCCGCCCGGCCAGTCCGGGTCGGCCGCGCCGCGCCGCTGGTCGGCCGGCCGCGCGGCGCGCTCGGTCCATTCGCTGCCCCAGTCTTCCGGGCCCACGTCCTCGCTCGCGAAGCGGCGGTAAGCCGATTCGTAGTCTTCTTCCGGCCACCGGGCCGGGTCGTCCGGGATACCGCGCTCGCCGGCGCCCCGGTACGCGCGTTCGTTGCGCTCGTGCCAGTCGGACGGCCCACCGCGCTCGCCGGACCGTCCGGGATATCGTCGTTGCATCGTGTCTCTCCTTGATCGCCTGCACCGCGCGCGGCACCATGCCGCGACCCGGCGTGCGACGGTCGGGTGAATGCAAATCGCGTGCCGGCGCCATTGCCGTCCCGCGACGGTTGCGCGTCGCAGCGCGGGGAAGCCGCCAGGCGCCCGAATCTGCAACGCGATTGCAGTTTTTGCGTGCCGGGCGTCACGGCGCGGCGCCGGGTTCGTCCGGGTCGTCCGTGCGACCGGGCTCGCTGAGCCGCTCCGTGCGGTCCGGCTCGATGTCCGCGCCTTCCTCGAGCGTCGAATCGCCGTCCGCCGACGCGCGCTCGCCCGTCCCCGCGCGGTCCGTATCGCTGTCGAGCGCCGCGTCGCCGCGTTCGAGCGCGTGGTCGTCGAGCGGCGAATCGACGTCGAACGGATGACGCCGCGCGCCCGCCGTGTCGCTGCCGCTGTCGGACGAGTCGCTCGGGCCCAGCGCCCGGCCGTCCCGGCCGCGGCTGGCGTTGTCGTCGTCCGGGCCGGCCGGTTCGTTATCGGGATTGAGCGTGCTGTTCATGTCGATCTCCTTGCCTGGCTTGCCGCCGCGCGATCGGCCGGAGGGCCGCCGCGCGGCAGGGACCGTACCGGCGTGCAATCGGCATGCCGCGCCGGGCGCAGCCGGCCGGCACGGCGGACGGCACGGCCCATGCGCACCCATTGATCAGCTGAATCGAGTTCCTTTATGCTTTCGGACGTGCCAACTCGCTCCATATGGCCGCCGCCGGCGCGTCCGGGGGCGGGCCGGCGACTTGCGGCCGCCCGTATTTTCAACTTGCCGCTCCGATGAAGAAAGACGACGCCGATCTCCAACCGCATCCGCCGCCGCCCGGCTCGTCCGACCCGCGCGACCTGCTGCACCGCTTCGCCGAATTCCGGTTTCAGACCGTGGTGGAGTCGATCACCGACTACGCGGTATTCATGCTCGACCCTTATGGCAACGTCGCGACGTGGAACGCCGGCGCCCAGCGCATCAAGGGTTACTCCGCCGCCGAGATCGTCGGCCACCATTTCTCGCTGTTCTATCCGACCGACGCGATCACGGCCGGCCGGCCGTCGCAAGGGCTCGCGCTGGCCGCCGCACACGGCCACTTCGAGGACGAAGGCTGGCGCGTGCGCAAGGACGGCACGCAGTTCTGGGCGAGCGTGACGATCACGCCGGTGCACGACGCGACGCATCAGCTGCGCGGCTTCATCAAGATCACGCGCGACATGACCGAGCGCAAGCGGCTCGAGGAACTCGAAGCATCGACGCATCGGCTCAGCGTGTTCATCGCGATGCTCGCGCATGAGCTGCGCAATCATCTCGCGCCGCTGCGCAATTCGGTCGGCGTGCTGCAGAGCCTGCCCGATCCCGCGCCCGCGCTCGCGCAGTGTCGCGACGCCGTGCATCGCCAGGTCGGACAACTGACGCGGCTCGTCGACGATCTGCTCGACGTCGGGCGCATCACGGCCGGCAAGGTCGAACTCGACGCGCGCCCCACTACCGTGCGCGACATCGTGTGCCGCGGCATCGAGAGCATCCAGCCGAAGCTGGCCGCGCGCGGGCAATGGATCCGCGTCGATCTGCCGGCCGATTCCGTGGCCCTGCACGGCGACGACGCACGGCTCGTCCAGGTGCTGCACAACCTGCTCGACAACGCGTCCAAATTCTCGCCGCACGGCGGCCGGATCGACGTCGGCGCGCGGATCGAGGGGCCGTTGGTCGCGATCCGCGTCGCCGATCACGGCGTCGGCATCGCGCCGGGCGCGCTCGACGCCATCTTCGACCTGTTCCAGCAGGAAGGCGCGTCGAGTCGCTCCCCGTCCGACGGGTTCGGGCTCGGTCTCGCGATCTGCCGGTCGTTCGTCGAACTGCACGGCGGGCGGATCGTCGCGGAAAGCGACGGGCCCGGCCACGGCGCAACGTTCACAATCTGGCTGCCGATCGCGCAAACGACCCGCACCGTCCCCTCCGCACCGCCCGCGCCGGCCGCGCTCGAACAGCCGGCCCACGTGCCGCTGCGCATCGTCGTCGTCGACGACAACCGCGATTCGGCCGATACGCTCGCGGTGCTGCTGCAACTGAAAGGGCATGCGCCGCGCGTCGCGTACAACGCGGCCGACGCGCTCGCCCTCGCGCGCGACTACGCACCGCAACTGATGCTGCTCGACCTGACGATGCCGGACGTCGACGGCTTCACGCTGCTGCAGGAACTGCGCGCGATCGACGCGCTGCGCGACACGACCTGCGTCGCGCTGTCCGGCCATGCGCGCGCGTCCGACCTCGCGCGCACCGAACGCGCGGGCTTCGACGACCATCTCGTGAAGCCCGTCGAGATGGCCGTCCTCGACGCGCTGCTGCAGCGCGTCGCGCGCCAGGTTCAGGACACGCCGTAAGCGCCCGGCCTCAGGCCATCGCGCGGCACATCGCCGCGCACGCCTCGCACGCAAGCGCGCAGCGGCGGCAATGTTCGTGCGCATGCCGCGAACACTCGGCCGCGCACAAGTCGCACGCGTGCGCGCACAGCGCGCAAATGCGCGGTGCGAGCCCGCTGCGGCGCGCCATCGCGCCCGACGCGAAGCGGCACAGCTGCGCGCATTCGATGTCGAGCGCGATACAGCCCGCCAGCGCGTGCACGTCGCGCTCCGCGAGGCAGGCGGCCGCACAGGTGTCGCACGCGTGCGCGCACGCATCGCACGCGGCCATGCAGTTGTCGTATTGATCGCTCATCGCAGTGCTCCCGGTTTCGGTTTGCATCGTTTAGGTTTGCATCGTTTCGGTTCGTGTCGTCACGGCGTCAGCTTCACCTTCATCCAGCCGGGCTCGCGCACGTCGAACGCGCGATACGCATCGATCGCGTTCGTCAGCGGCTCGCTGCGCGTGAGCACCGACAGCGGGTCGAATGCACCGCTGCGCACCAGCTCGATGAGCGGCGGCGTCACCGTCCGGTGATTGCAGTTGCCCATCTTGATCGTGAGATTCCGGTTCATCGCCTCGCCGATCGGAAACACGCGCGCCGCCTGCGGATATACGCCGATCACCGAGATCGTGCCGGCCTTCGCGACCGCGCGCACCGCCCATTGCAACACCTGCGACGGCCCGTCGCCCGGCACCCAGTTGCGGCCGTCCGGCTTGCGGTGCGGCGCGATCGCGTCCACTTCCGCATCGAACGCGCGCGCGGCGTCGCGATCGGCCGCGGCCGGCCCGTGCGTCGCGCGCATCGCATCGACGCCCACCGCGTCGATCACGCGATCGACGCCGATCCCGCCCGTCAGCCGCAATATCGTGTCGACTGGATCGTCCTCGGAAAAATCGGCGATCTCGGCGCCCTGCGCGCACGCCATCTCGAGCCGCGACGCGATGCGGTCGATCGCGATCACGCGGCCGGCGCCCATCAGTTTCGCGCTCGCGATCGCGAACTGCCCGACCGGCCCCGCGCCGAACACGGCGACCGTATCGCCCGGCTTCACTTCCGCAAGCTGCGCGCCGAAATAGCCGGTGGGGAAGATGTCCGACATCAGGATCGCGCGATCGTCGTCGATCGCATCGGGCAGCCGGATCAGGCTCGCATGCGCAAGCGGCGTGCGCGCGTATTCGGCCTGCAGCCCGTCGAACGGGCCGGTTTCAGCGGGCCCGCCGAAGAACGACGTGCCCGCGCGCGGCCCGCCGGGGTTCGCGACGTCGCATTGCGCGGTGTAACCGGCGCGGCAGTACGCGCAACTGCCGCACGCGATCGTCGATGGAATCAGCACGCGATCGCCGCGCCGCAGGTTGCGTACGTCGCGCCCGACCGCCTCGACGATGCCGACGCCTTCGTGGCCGAGGATCGTGCCCGGCTTCATCCCGCCGAGCGTGCCGCGCACCATGTGCAGATCGGTGCCGCAAATCGCGCTGGCGGTCAGGCGCACGACCGCGTCGGTCGCCGCGGAGACTTCCGGATCGGGCACCGTGTCGATGCGAATGTCGCCGATGCCGTGAAATACGACTGCTTTCATGTCAGGCCCTCCTTGTCGAAAGCGGAAACGGTAAAGGTCACCGTCGAGCCGATCGAGCAAGGCATGCGCCTGTGCGGCGCGCCGTGACGCACGGAGAGAAAGCGCTTCGTCTTCGGGGAGGGGCCGTGCCGGCGCGTCAGTCCGTGGGCGGACCGCTATCGCCGGGCTCACCGCTGCCGTCGCGCGCGTTCGAGATCGCTTCGACGAGCTTCAGTTCGTCGTCGATCGACAGCGTCGTGTCGGTCACTTCGCCGCCCAGCGGCGCGAGCGCCGCGCTCAGCGCGTAGATGTCGAGCTGCGTCGCGGCCAGCCCGAGCGACACGGTGCCCGGGCGCGCCTTGCGCGCGACGCGGTCGGTCAGCGCATCGTCCGCCGGACGTTCGCGCCACGCGTCGAGCGACGATTCGACGTGCGCGACCACGCTGTCGAGCAGCGAACCGGACGACACGCGGCCCGGATCGACTGCATGCGTGCGCAACTGTCCGTCGGTCGAGCACTCGACGATCACGACACCCGCGAGCGCGACGACGTGCCGGTCGCGCAGCGTGCCGAGTTCGGCCAGCGCGCGACGCGCCGCGTCGAGATCGGGATAGGACAAGACGATCAGCGTGTTCATTCAGCGACTCCATGCAGGCGAACGGGCGCGCTCAATGCGGCAACCCGAACGCGGCCTTCAGGCTCGCGACGATCATCTGCATCGCGATCGCCGCGAGAATCATCCCCATCAGGCGCTGCGTGACGGCCGTCACGCGCGGTGACAGGTAATGGCCGATCAACGGCGCCGACAGCAACGACACGGCCAGCAGCACGAGAAATGCGGCCAGCCCGAGCGCGAACGCGAGTTCCTGCCCGCTCGCGACGGCACTGTGCCCGAGCACGATCATCGTCGCGATCGTGCCGGGGCCGACCAGCAACGGAATCGTCAGCGGGTAGATCGCGACGCTGTCGGCTGCCGCCGGATCGGCGCCTTCGTCGGCGCCCGGCGCATGCTGGCGGCTCGGCGCACCATGCAGCATCGACAGCGCGATCAACAGCACCAGCAGCCCGCCCGCGAGGCGGAAATCGTCGATCGTCAAACCGAATACGTGCAGGATCGCGCCCCCTGCGACCGCCGACACGATGCAGCCGACCGTCACGCCGATCGCGGCCGTCAGCGCGACCTTGCGACGCACGCCGTCCGCCGCGCCTTCGGTCAGCGACAGGAACACCGGAATGTTCGCGATCGGGTTCATGATCGCGAACAGCGCCGCGAACACCTTGATGGAAAAGGTCAGGTCGAAGGCCACAGGGTCGCTCCCGTCTCGCGCGGCACGTGACACGCACACGCCGGTTCGTTTTCGATGCGCGGAGCCCGCCATGCTGATACGATCCACGCACCACGTTCATCCACGACGGAGGGCCCCGCTCGATGCAAGCCACCGACACTTTCATGGGTCACGAAATTCGCGTCGACGCGACGCGCAACGCGAACGGCGCATGGGTCGCGCAGGTGCGGATCTTCCGCGACGGCACGCCCGTCGACCTGCCCGCGCCCGAACTCGTCACGCCCGAATGGCTCACGTGCGACGAAGCGCTGCGCGGCGGCATCGACCAGGGGCGCGTGATCATCCGAACGCGCGACCGGTAACCGCGCGCGGTTCGGCCGCGCCCCATCGGCCGGCATCGCGCGACGCACGTCACGCATCGAAATCGAGGTCGCCGATCAGGATCTCGCGATCGCGCTGCGTCCGGCTGCTGAAATCGACCGGCAATTCCATCTGCCAGCGCTCGATCGTGACCGGCAGCACCGCGAGATAGCGATCGAAGCGGCCATGGTCGGGCTCGGCCAGCAGACCGGCGATCGCATCGTCGCGCCACGCGAGCCGCGCGTTCAACCGGTTCGGCAGGCCGACCGTCGACGTGAGGCCGATCACGTCGATGCAGGTCGGGCTGCCCTGCCCGTCGTGCGGCACGACGTCGACCTTCACTTCGCCAGGCTGATACAGGCCGCGCAAGCGCGTCGCAATGCGCGGCGCGAACTCGGTTTCGAAACGGGCACGGACGTCAGGGTTCATTTCGCCTCCATTCAAGGTTCGGTGGGTGTCGTCATGCTGCTTTCATGCGGAAGCCATCTGCCGCTCGAGCGCCGCTTCGGCCTTCAGGTTGTCGAGATCGCGGGCGATCGTCACGACCGCGAGCCGCGTGTTGCCGCGCCAGTACGCGATCGAGCAGTCGTGCTCGCCGAGGTCGCCGTCGATCTCGACGCGATCCCATTGCTCCGCATGCCCGACATAGCGGAGCGTCAGGTCGTAATGCTGGCTCCAGAAAAACGGCACCGCGTCGAACGGCCGCTGCTGGCCGAGCAGGTTGCGCGCCGCGACGATGCCCTGCCGCTCGGCGACGACCCAGTGCTCGACGCGAATCCGCTCGCCCGTCAGCGGATCGGGCCAACGCGCGATATCGCCTGCCGCATAGATGCCGGGCGCGCTCGTCTGCAGGAAGCGGTCGACCGTCACGCCGCGTTCGACCGCGAGCCCGGCGTCCTGCGCGAGTTCGACGTTCGGATGCACGCCGATCCCCACCAGCACGACGTCGGCCGGCAGCACGTCGCCGTTCGACAGCGTCACGCTGTCCGGCCCGATCCGCGCGGGCGTCGCGCCGAGATGGAATACGACGCCGTGCGCTTCGTGCAGCGCCTTGATCGTGTCGCCGAGCGCATCGCCGAGCACGCGGCCCATCGGATGCGGATCGGGCGCGACGACGTGCACGTCGAGCCCGCGCGTGCGCAACGCGGCGGCCGCTTCGAGGCCGATGAAGCTCGCGCCGACCACCACGCAGCGTCGCGCGGTTTTCAGCTTCGCGATCAGCGCATCGCAATCGGCGCGAGAGCGCAACGTACACACGTGCGGCAGATCGGCGCCGGGCACGTTCAGCCGGTTCGGCTCGGCACCCGTGGCGAGCAGCAGCGCGCCGTATTCGATACGGCTGCCGTCAGCCAGCTCGACCTCCCGCCGCGCGGGATCGATGCGCGCGACCCGCGTGTTGCAGCGCACGTCGATCCGCTGATCGGTATAGAACGACGGTGCGCGCAGCGGCAGCCAATCGGCCTGAGCCGTGCCCGCGAGGTAATCCTTCGACAGGTTCGGCCGGTCGTACGGCGGATCGGCATCGGCGCTCAGCAGCGTGATCGCGTGCGGATAGCCTTCCTGCCGCAGCGTCACGGCCGCCGCGATCGCAGCCGCGCCGCCGCCGACGATCACGACCGACGCAGGCAGCCCGGTGTCCTTCAGCGCAGGCGGCGCGGCGGCCGGCCGCGCATCGACCACGACCGCGCGGCCGTCGCGCCGCTCGACGCGCCAGCACGGCAGCGCGTCGAGCGCCGGCGCGCGTTCCATCTCGCCGGTGCGCAAGCAGAACGCCGCGTGATGCCACGGGCAGCGGATCGTGTCGCCGACCAGCAGGCCCTCGGCCAGCGGGCCGCCGTAGTGCGGGCATTGCGCGCCCACCGCGAACAGTTCGTCGGCACGGCGCACGAGCAGCACCGCCGCGTCGCCGACATGGCCTTCGATCATCGCGCCGTCGGCGAGATCGTCGAGCGCGATCCCTTGCGTGAGATCGGGTGAGGACGCAGCATCGCTTCCAGTCATGACGTGGCTCCCGAAAAGTCAGGTAACGATCCCATTATCGCCATCCCTCCTGAAAAGAACAGGTACAGACGCCTCGCAGCGCACGCAAACGCGGACTGTAGCTTGTACGCGATCCGCGACCGGCGTAGAACGTGATCAGCGTTGCGGCGCAACACGGCGGCCGCCTGCGAGGGGCACGGCGCGACCCGCGCAAGCCGCGTGCCGCCTTCACCTGTCAAAGGAGCACTACCCGATGGCCACCGTCCTGTGCGTGCTCTACCCCGATCCCGTCGACGGCTATCCGCCGCGCTACGTGCGCGACACGATTCCGGTCGTCACGCACTACGCGGACGGTCAAACCGCGCCGACCCCGGCCGGCCCGCCCGGCTTCCGGCCCGGCGAACTCGTCGGCTCGGTGTCCGGCGCGCTCGGCTTGCGCGGCTATATGGAAGCGCACGGCCACACGCTGATCGTCACGAGCGACAAGGACGGCCCCGACTCCGAATTCGAGCGCCGGCTGCCCGAAGCAGACGTGGTGATTTCGCAGCCGTTCTGGCCCGCGTACCTGAGCGCCGAACGCATCGCCCGCGCGCGGAAGCTGAAGCTCGCGCTGACGGCCGGCATCGGCTCCGATCACGTCGATCTGGACGCCGCCGCGCGCGCGCGCATCACGGTTGCCGAAGTCACCGGCTCGAACAGCATCAGCGTCGCCGAGCACGTGGTGATGACGACGCTCGCGCTGGTGCGCAACTACCTGCCGTCGCATGCGATCGCGCTGCAGGGCGGCTGGAACATCGCCGACTGCGTGTCGCGCAGCTACGACGTCGAAGGGATGCATTTCGGCACGGTCGGCGCGGGTCGCATCGGTCTCGCCGTGCTGCGCCGGCTGCAGCCGTTCGGCCTGCAGCTGCACTACACGCAGCGCCATCGGCTCAATGCGTCGATCGAGCAGGCGCTCGCGCTCACGTATCACGCCGATGTGGCGTCGCTCGCGAGCGCCGTCGATATCGTCAACCTGCAGATTCCGCTGTACCCGTCGACCGAGCACCTGTTCGACGCGGCGATGATCGCGCGGATGAAGCGCGGCGCGTACCTGATCAACACCGCGCGCGCGAAGCTGGTCGACCGCGACGCGGTCGTGAATGCCGTCACGTCCGGCCATCTCGCCGGCTATGGCGGCGACGTATGGTTTCCGCAGCCGGCGCCGGCCGATCACCCGTGGCGCACGATGCCGTTCAACGGGATGACGCCGCACATCTCCGGCACGTCGTTGTCCGCGCAGGCGCGCTATGCGGCCGGCACGCTGGAGATCCTGCAATGCTGGTTCGACGGCAAGCCGATCCGCAACGAATACCTGATCGTCGACGGCGGCACGCTCGCGGGCACGGGCGCGCAGTCGTACCGGCTGACATGACGTCGCGCGCCGCCCGCCGCGGCGCGGTCAGTCGATGCAGGATGCGGCGAGCTTGCCGACGGTGACGACCGCGCGCTCGATTTCCGGCGACCACGGGCTGCTGTAGTTCAGGCGGATGAAATTCCGGTAGCTGTCCGCGATCGAGAACATGTAGCCGGGGCCGATCGTGATCCCCTGCTCCAGCGCGAGCTGGTACAGCCGCATCGCGTCGATCTGCGCGGGCAGCTCGACCCACAGCACGTAGCCGCCCGCCGGGCTCGAAATGCGCGTGCCGTCCGGGAAGAACCGCGACACCATCGCGCGCATCAGGTTCGCCTGCTGCGCATACGCCTTGCGAACCCGCCGCAGGTGATGTTCGTAGCCGTCGCGTTCGAGAAACTCCGCGATCGCGAGCTGCGGCAACGACGGTGTCGCCAGCGTGTTCAGGAACTTCAGCTTCTCGACCTGCTCGCGGTAGCGGCCCGGCAACGCCCAGCCGATCCGGTACGCGGCCGTCAGGCTCTTCGAGAACGACGCGCAATGCAGCACGATGTCATGGCGATCGAACGACTTCAGCGTGCTCGGATGCATGTTGCCGAAATACAGTTCGTTGTACACGCCGTTCTCGATGATCGGCAGGTCGGCCTTCGCTGCGAACTCAACCAGTTCGCGCTTGCGCTCGTCCGGCATCTGGAAACCCAGCGGATTCTGGAAGTTCGGCATCACCATGCACGCGGCGATCGGCTGCGACTTCGCGATCGCGGCCAGCGCCGCGATGTCGATCCCGTATTCCGGATGCGTCGCCACCTCGATCGCCTTCATCCCCATCCGCTCGATCGCGTGCAGCATCGCGTAGAACGTCGGCGATTCCACCGCGATCGTGTCGCCCGGCTTCGCCACCGCCTGCAGACACAGGTTGATCGCCTCCGTCGCGCCGACCGTCACGATGATCTCGTTCGGGTCCACCGACATCCCGTTTTCCAGGTAGCGGCGCGCAATCTGCCTGATCAGCCGCGGATGGCCGGGCGGCAGCCCGTCGGTCACGCCCCACAGCGACTTGTCGCGGCCGGCCGCGTACGCGTAGCGGTTCAGCTTCTCGAACGGGAACAGGCTCGGGTCCGGATACGGCGAGCCGAGCGGCACCGCGTCGTCCGTGCCGATCGAGCGCAACGTCGACAGCACGAGCCGGCTTACATCCACCGACGACGAGATCGCGATCGGCTTCGACGGCCGCAACTCGCGTACCGGCGCGTGGCCGTCGTCACGCCGCAGGTTCACGAAATAGCCCGACTGCGGCCGGCTTTCGAGCAGCCCGCGACTTTCCAGCAGCAGATACGCATGCAGTACGGTCGTGATGCTGATCCGGTGCTGCTGGCTCGCCTGCCGCACCGACGGCACACGGTCGCCGTGTCGATATACCCCTTGCCGAATGAGTCGCTCTACGTCGTTCGCAAATTTCTCGTAGAGCTTCATCCGCCTCGCCCCGCCAGCGATGAACCGGCCTGCGCCGCATGAGCGGCACCGCCGCGCCGATGCACGAAGCCGGATAGCCGTCGCCGGGTGCGGGTGTCCCGGCTGGAACCTCGTCCGTTACCGAAATTGAAGGCGGATAGCAATGCGAATCTCATCAAGACAAGGTTCGGCATCCTACTGCGTCATTTCGGCGAATGTAAGTGACAGTTTGGCGAGGAAACGTCAAATCCGGCCGGCGTGGTGAACAGATGATGCGAACGCGACGGCGCGGCCGCGCGCGCTCGCACGGCAGCCGTTCGTCCGGCGCACGTCATGATGTATTGCGGTAGCAGAGGAAGCGGCGGCGAAGCGAAGCCCGGCCATGGGCGGGCCCGCTCGCACTCAAGCGTCGTCGACGTTGTCCGCGTAGTGGTCGATCGCGACCTTGCACTCGTCGAACACCACCGTCAGCAGCGCGATGTCGTTCGACTCGAGCCACTTGCGGATCTGGAGGAACTGGCCGGTGCCGAGATCGGCGACGCGGCCCGGATCGTCGGTCGTCACGTCGACGATCGCGATCGCGCGGTTGCCGGGCAGCGGCGACAGCGTCGCCGCGATGTCGAAGCGCCGGTACGATTGGTCGATGCGCATGCCACTCTCCTGAATCGATTCGACAGGCGCGCGCTCAGTCGAGCGCGTGGCGGAAGACCTTGCCGCCGAATCCCGCGACGACGTTGTCGACCGAGAACGGCGTGTCCTCCTTCGCTTCGAGAATGACCGCGACGCTGCCGGGCACGAGCCGCGCCGCGACCGTCTCGACGAACGTGCCGTCGAGCAGCGCGTTGCCGGCCGCTTGCGCGAGCAGGCCGGCGCCCGCGCCGGCCGCGATGCCGGTCACCACGCCGAGCGGCCCGGCGAGCAGGCCGAGCAAGCCGCCCGCGATTGCGCCGATTGCGCCGCCCCTGAACGGCCGCGATTCGGCGTCGAGCACCGCGAGCTCGCCGTTCGCGTCCTTCTCGACGACGACGCCATTTTCGATATGGAATCCTTCGTTCTTCTCCGACAGCGCGTCGAAATCGTTCGCGGCCCGGCGGGCCGTGTCGACGCTGCCGAATACGGCGACGATCAATTGGCTGGTCATGCGACACCTCGTGTGTTGGGATGAGGATGGGGCCGCCGCACGTCGCACGGCGCGCCGGGGTTCGCTTCGAATGCCGCGCGGGCCGCGTTACTTGCGCGCATGCACGTCGTCCTCGACATCGTCGACGTCCGCCGGAAAGCGATGCTGGCCGAAGCTCAGGATCAGCACGCCGACCGCGAGCAGCACGATCCCGAAAGTCGTCATCAGCATCCGCTCGGGGCTGTCGGTCGCGCCGCGCAGGATCAGGTCGCGCGCGAGCGACGTCATCGCGATGAACAGCGGAAACCGCACCGGCAGCCGACCAAGCCGCAGGTAGCGCAGGTCCATCGCGAGCACTTCCAGATACAGGAACATCAGCAGCAGGTCGGTCAGCGATACCTCGCCCGCGAGCACGACCTTCCACGCTTCCTGCGCCATCGCGAACGCGGTCGCCAGACCGATCACGACCAGCCCGGCCAGTTCGGCCGCGTGGAGGAAATGGCCGAAGCGGCGACGAATGCGCTCGGCGGCCGTATCGGCGGATGCAGTGGAAGTATTCAACGCGGTATCCGGTGCGATGTCGTCGGTGCCGCGATCGATGCTCCATCGCGGCGGCGGAGGGTGTCGGGAAACGGAAAGCCTGCGACGGGCGGACGGGAAACCGTTGCGCATGCGCCGGTTCCGATCGCGCCGGTCGCCTGCGCGACCGCGGACAGCGTGCGCCGGCAACACGCATGAAACGCGGCGCCGGCCTCGGTGCACACGGCGTCGCCCGTGCGGTCCAGCAACAACCGGCAGCCGAGATAGCGTTCGAGATCGTCGAGCCGCGCGCCCACCTGCGCGACGTCGAGCTGCAGATCGGACGCCGCGCCGGACAGCCCGCCGTGCTCGACGATTGCACCGAAAATACGCATCGCTTCCAAAAGGTTCATCATGAGGGTCGTCGTCGGGCGGAGCGGAACCTAATCTACTGCACGCGACACGCACGCTCAAGAGCACAGCGCCGCGCGCGCCAGGAGTACAGCTGCGCGGGCGCCGCACAAAACCGAGCCCTGTTTGACCCATTCGAATGACAGATCATCGATACGTGTTCCAAAGCCCCGTCGAAGCTGCTAGATTGCAGGCTCGACGACGTTACGCGGTGCGGACAGCTCACGCGCCGGGCGAACGCGCGGCCGCCACGTCCGCCTCCCCTTCGCGCCGGAGGCCGGCTGCCGCCGCTGCGGCCCGTTGCGCGATGCCCGCGCAACGTCCTTCATCCGCACGTCACAAAGAGAACCGTCGCATGACACAGTTCAACCGTTCGCGCGCCACGGCCCGCCCGTCCCGACATGACTGACCGGCAGGCCGCGATGCAGACTACCCCTCCCCCGCTCTCCCAGGCCGTCCACAGCCCGATCACGCGCAGCGCGATCTTTCTCGTGGCGACGATCAATCCCGGCGCCGATCACGCCGACACGATCCGTTCATGGTGCGGCGACATCGCCGCGCTCGTGCGCTCGGTCGGCAAGCGCGTGCCGGGCGGCAACCTCACGTGCGTCTGCGGCTTCGGCTCCGACGCATGGGATGCGCTGTTCGGCGAGCCGCGCCCCGCGTCGCTGCATCCGTTCCGCGAATTCGGCGCCGGCCAGCGCGTCGCGATCGCGACGCCCGGCGACATCCTGCTGCACATCCGCGCGGAAGCGATGGACCTGTGCTTCGAATTGGCGACGCAATTGCTCAATGCGCTCGGCGACGCGGTCACGGTCGTCGACGAGGTGCACGGCTTCCGCAATTTCGACCAGCGCGCGATGATCGGCTTCGTCGACGGCACCGAGAACCCGGAAGGCCGCGAGGCGGTCGACTTCACGGTGATCGGCGACGAAGACGCCGAATTCGCGGGCGGCAGCTACGTGCTCGTGCAGAAGTACCTGCACGACATGGCCGGCTGGAACGCGCTCGCGGTCGAAACGCAGGAGCGCATCATCGGCCGCACCAAGCTGTCCGACATCGAGCTCGCGCCGGACGTGAAGCCGTCGTGCTCGCACAGCTCGCTGACCACGCTCGACGAGGGCGGCCAGGAAGTGAAGATCCTGCGCGACAACATGCCGTTCGGGCGCCCGGGCGCCGGCGAATTCGGCACCTATTTCATCGGCTATGCGCGCTCGCCGGCGCCGATCGAGCAGATGCTCGAGAACATGTTCGTCGGCCGCCCGCCCGGCAACTACGACCGCCTGCTCGACTACAGCCGCGCGGTCACCGGCTCGCTGTTCTTCGTGCCGTCGGCCGACCTGCTCGAAGCGCTCGCCGACCGCCCGGCGCCGGCCGACGGCGCCGCCCAACCGGAATCCACGCCGTCCGCGCCTGCCGCGCCACGTCGCGACGGCTCGCTGAACATCGGCTCGCTGAAAGGAACCCCGACCTATGAATAACCTGCATCGCGAACTCGCCCCGATCTCGTCGTCCGCCTGGGAACAAATCGAGGAGGAAGTGGCGCGCACCTTCAAACGATCGGTGGCCGGCCGCCGCGTCGTCGACGTCGACGGCCCCGAAGGCCCCGAGCTGTCGGCCGTCGGCACCGGGCACCTGCTCGACGTGGCCGCGCCGCGCGAGCTCGTGAACGCGCGGCTGCGCGAAGTACGCACGATCGTCGAGCTGACGGTGCCGTTCGAACTGAGCCGCGACGCGATCGACAGCGTCGAGCGCGGCGCGCGCGACGCCGACTGGCAGCCGGCGAAGGAAGCCGCGCAACGGCTCGCGTTCGCCGAAGACAGCGCGATCTTCGACGGCTACCGCGCGGCCGGCATCATCGGCATCCGCGAAGGCACGTCGAACCGACGGCTCACGCTGCCCGCGGACGTCGGCGCGTACCCGGACGCGATCAGCGACGCGCTGGAAGCGTTGCGCCTCGCCGGCGTCGACGGCCCGTACTCGGTCGTGCTCGGGTCGGACGCATACACCGCGCTCAGCGAAGCGCGCGACCAGGGCTATCCGGTCCTCGGCCATATCAAACGCATCGTCAGCGGCGAGATCATCTGGGCGCCGGCGATCAGCGGCGGCTGCGTGCTGTCCACGCGCGGCGGCGATTACGAGCTGCACCTCGGGGAAGACCTGTCGATCGGCTACACGAGCCACACCGACAAGGGCGTCCGCCTGTACCTGCGCGAAACGTTCACGTTCCTGATGTTGACGAGCGAGGCATCGGTGGCCGTGGCGCCGCAGGGCAACGCAGCCGCCTGAGCGCGGTGGCCGGCGCGCGACGCCGCGGCGCCGGCCACGGGTTCGTCGCCGATCCAGCCCGTCCTGCATGGAGGATGTCATGAGCGAATCGAATGATGCATTACAGGCGTTGCAGGCGTCCGTCGCTACCCTGAAGCAGACGGTCGACGCGAGCGCGGGCCGCGAGGTCGGCGACACCACCCTCCGTTTGCCCACTGCGGGCGCGCTGCGCGCCGATGTCGCACCGCGCGCCGTTCGGGCGCCGCCCTTTCCAGCTCCTTCCACCGCAAGCCGCACGCGCCGCGCACGCCCGCGCCGCCGCCCGCTTGCGCGTCTGTACTCCTTGCCGCCCCGTCCCGCGTCCATGTGAGGGTGCAATTCACGGCCGGTCCGGCATGGAACTGTGTCTTGGACGGGCCGCGTCGATTCGTTATTTTGAACGCAGTCGAAGCGATGCCGTGGGCTCCTTGCCGCACCCGCGCTTCCCGCCCCGACCGCGATCGTGCGCCACGCCGGCGCGCACCGCGCGTGTCGCACCGGTGCGACACGCGCCGCCGCCGTGCGCGTCGTGCGTATGCGATCGGGACGCGCGAGCGCCGCACCGCATCGGGCGTCACGCTTCGACCCACCTTCACCGACAGGAGCCAGACCACCATGCCCGCACTTTGCGATATCTGCCACGCGCGGCCGGCCGTTGCGCGCGCC
The DNA here is from genome assembly GCF_001729305.1 of Burkholderia sp. A2. Taxonomy (NCBI): domain Bacteria; kingdom Pseudomonadati; phylum Pseudomonadota; class Betaproteobacteria; order Burkholderiales; family Burkholderiaceae; genus Burkholderia; species Burkholderia sp. A2. The sequence continues at coordinate 58,834 of NZ_LZXX01000093.1, forward strand.
ACCGTGATGCAGGACGGCGAGCGCAAGACCATCTCGATCTGCGATTATCACTTCCGTCAGCTGATGCGGCATCAAAGCATGCTGAATCCGTTCGATTCATTGCTCGGCGGTGGCGGACCGTCGTCGTTGTTCGGCGGGCTCGGCGACGAATCGCCGCTCGCCGCCGAGATTCCGCGCGAATCGGTCGACCCGACCGACGCGTTCAGCGAACAGACGCTCGAACTGCTGCAGCGCGCGGCCGAGAAGGCGCACGAGCTGCGCCGCAGCGAGCTCGATTCCGAACACCTGCTGTACGCGCTCGCGGACACCGACATGTGCGCCGCGCTGCTGAAGGAACTGAAGCTGTCGCCGGAGGACATCAAGACGTACATCGACGCGCATGCGCACACCGGCACGGCCGCCCCCGATGCGCCGCTCGACAAGCTGTCGATCTCGCCGCGCGTGAAGAAGGCCGTGCAGTACGCGTTTCAGGCGTCGCGCGATCTCGGCCACTCGTACATCGGCCCCGAGCACCTGTTGATCGGGCTCGCGGCGGTGCCGGACAGCGTCGCCGGCACGCTGCTGAAGAAATACGGCGTGACGCCCGAGGCGCTGCGCCAGAAGGTCGTGAAGGTGGTCGGCAAGGGCGCCGAGGACGGCCGCGTCGATGCGCCGACCGGCACGCCGAACCTCGACAAGTTCGGCCGCGACCTCACCGCGATCGCGCGCCAGGGCAAGCTCGATCCGGTGCTCGGCCGCGCGCAGGAAATCGAGAGCACGATCGAGGTGCTCGCGCGCCGCAAGAAGAACAACCCGGTGCTGATCGGCGAGCCGGGCGTTGGCAAGACCGCGATCGTCGAGGGGCTCGCGCAGCGGATCGTCAACGGCGACGTGCCCGAAGTGTTGCGCGACAAGCGGCTCGTCGAAGTCAACATCAACTCGATGGTGGCCGGCGCGAAGTATCGCGGCGAATTCGAGGAACGCGCGAAGCAGCTGATCGACGAAGTGACCGCGAAGCAGGACGAACTGATCCTGTTCATCGACGAGCTGCATACGATCGTCGGCGCGGGCCAGGGCGGCGGCGAAGGCGGCCTCGACATCGCTAACGTGCTGAAGCCCGCGCTCGCGCGCGGCGAGCTGAGCCTGATCGGCGCGACGACGCTCAACGAATACCAGAAGTACATCGAGAAGGACGCCGCGCTCGAACGCCGCTTCCAGCCCGTGTTCGTGCCGGAGCCGAGCGTCGAGCAGACGATCGTGATCCTGCGCGGGCTGCGCGACAGCCTCGAGGCGCACCACCAGGTGACGTTCGCCGACGACGCGTTCGTCGCGGCCGCCGAGTTCGCCGACCGCTACATCACGTCGCGCTTCCTGCCCGACAAGGCGATCGACCTGATCGACCAGGCCGCCGCGCGCGTGCGGATCGGCGCGACGTCGCGTCCGGTCGACATTCAGGAAGGCGAAGCGCAGATCGCGCAGCTGAAGCGCGAGCAGGACTACGCGACGTCGCGCAAGCGCTTCGACGAAGCGAAGCAGTTCGAAGAGCAGATCAGCGCGAAGCAGAAGGCCGTCGACGAGATGATGGAGGCGTGGCAGCGCAAAACCGGTTCGGAGACGCTCGAGGTGACCGTCGAATCGGTGGCCGAGGTCGTGTCGCGGCTGACCGGCATCCCCGTGTCCGAACTCACGCAGGAAGAACGCCAGAAGCTGCTGAAGATGGAAGAGCAGCTGCGCGAGCGCGTGGTCGGCCAGGCCGATGCGGTGGTCGCCGTCAGCGATGCGGTGCGGCTGTCGCGCGCGGGGCTCGGCCAGACGCACCGGCCGATCGCGACGTTCCTGTTCCTCGGGCCGACGGGCGTCGGCAAGACCGAGCTCGCGAAGGCGCTGGCCGAGACCGTGTTCGGCGACGAGCAGGCGATCATCCGCATCGACATGTCGGAATACATGGAGCGCCACGCGGTCGCGCGGCTGATCGGCGCACCGCCCGGCTACGTCGGCTACGACGAAGGCGGGCAGCTCACCGAGCGCGTGCGGCGACGCCCGTACAGCGTGATCCTGCTCGACGAGATCGAGAAGGCGCATCCGGACGTCTACAACGTGCTGCTGCAGGTATTCGACGACGGGCGTCTCACCGACGGCAAGGGCCGCGTGGTCGATTTCAGCAACACGATCATCATCGCGACCAGCAACCTCGGCGCGGCGATCATCATGGACAACCTCACGCAGCCGGAAGCCGCACGCAAGACCGACAAGGCGATCCGCGAGGAACTGATGCAGGTGCTGAAGGGGCATTTCCGGCCCGAGTTCCTGAACCGGATCGACGAGGTGATCGTCTTCCACGCGCTGTCGAAGGACAACATCCGCGCGATCGTGCAGATCCAGCTCGACCGCGTGGTGCGTACCGCCGCCGCGCAGGACATCACGCTCGTGATGGGCGACTCGCTCGTCGCGCACCTGACCGAAGCCGGCTACCAGCCCGAATTCGGCGCGCGCGAGTTGAAGCGCCAGATCCGGCAGACCATCGAGACGCGGCTCGCGAAGGAAATCCTCGCCGATCGGCTGAAGTCGGGCGACAAGTGCGAGGTCGACTACGACAAGGACAGCGACGAAGTGAAGTTCAACAAGCTCGCCGCGCCTGAAGCGAAAGACACGAAGGACGCAAAGCAGGACGCCGATGGCAAGGCCAAACCGAACGGCAAGACCGCCAGGGCAGCAGCAGACGCGAAGGCGGACGACACGCCCGCCGACGCCCCGCCGCCCGCGGCGAAACCCTCGGGCAAGAAGTCGTCCGGCGCGAAGAAGGACGCGCACTAAAACAACGCATGCCCCGCAACCCGGGGCGCGCATGACCGGCTCCGTCCGCGGACGGAGCCGCCCCACGCCGCGACACGGCGCAACCGAGCCACCCGCACCGGGCCCGGCTATTGGAGATTCACATGACAAATCGACGCGAAGTGCCAGGCATCAGGAAATACGACGGGCCCGCTGGCGGTTGGGGCGCGCTTCGCGCGACAGCCGACGCGGTGCGGTCGCAGATGGAAACCATCGAGGCGCCGATCGTGCTGATGCGAACCAACCAGCCCGACGGCTTCGACTGCCCCGGCTGCGCGTGGCCCGACAAGGAACACAAGTCGACGTTCCAGTTCTGCGAGAACGGCGCGAAGGCCGTCACGTGGGAAGCGACGACCAAGCGCGTGACGCCGGAATTCTTCGCGGCGAACACCGTGTCGTCGCTGCTGCGCATGTCGGACTACGAACTGGAGAACATGGGCCGGCTCACGCATCCGCTCGTCTACGACCGCGCGACCGACACGTTCCGCGCGATCGAATGGGACGACGCCTTCGCGCGCATCGGCGAAGTGCTGCGCGCGCTGCCGCCCGAGCAAGTCGAGTTCTACACGTCGGGCCGCGCGTCCAACGAAGCCGCGTACCTGTATCAGCTGTTCGCGCGCGAGCTCGGCACCAACAACTTCCCCGACTGCTCGAACATGTGCCACGAGCCGACCAGCGTCGGCCTCCCGCAGTCGATCGGCATCGGCAAGGGTACCGTGTCGCTCGAGGATTTCGACCACTGCGAGCTGATCATCTCGATCGGCCACAACCCCGGCACGAACCATCCGCGGATGATGGGCACGCTGCACGAGTGTTCGCGCCGGAACGTGCCGATCATCGTGTTCAACCCGCTGCGCGAACGCGCGCTCGAACGCTTCGCTGATCCGCAGGACATGATCGAGATGGCGTCGTTCGGCTCGACGCGGATCGCGTCGACGTACTACCAGGTCGACGCGGGCGGCGACGCGGCCGCGCTGAAGGGCATCATGAAGGCGCTGCTGAAGCTCGAAGCCGAACGCGGCGACGTGCTCGACCGCGATTTCATCGCGCAGCACACCGACGGCTTCGACGCGTTCTCGGCCGACCTCGAAGCCACGTCGTGGGACGACATCGAGCGCGCGAGCGGCCTCAGCCAAACGCAGCTCGAAGAGGTCGCGCTCGCGTACGCGAAGTCGAACGCGACGATCGTCACGTACGGAATGGGCGTCACGCAGCACAACAAGGGTACGGCGACCGTTCGCCTGATCGCCGACCTGCTGCTGATGCGCGGCAACATCGGCAAGCCCGGCGCCGGCGTGTGCCCGCTGCGCGGCCATTCGAACGTGCAGGGCAACCGCACGGTCGGCATCACCGAGAAGCCGTCGGCCGAATTCCTGAAGAAGATCGAGGACGTGTGCGGCTTCACGCCGCCCGCGAAGCATGGGCACGACGCGGTGCAGGCGATGCAGGCGATGATCGACGGCACCGCGAAGGCGCTGCTGTGCCTCGGCGGCAACTTCGCGGTCGCGCTGCCCGATCCCGAGCTGTCGTTCCCGGCGATGGCGAAGCTCGACCTGAGCGTGCATCTCGGCACGAAGCTGAACCGTTCGCACCTGCTGGTCGGCAAGGAAACCTTCATCCTGCCCGTGCTCGGCCGCACCGAGCTCGACATGCAGGCCACCGGCCGGCAATCGATCACCGTCGAGGATTCGATGTCGATGGTCCATGCGTCGGCCGGCAAGCTGAAGCCGGCGTCGGACCAGTTGCGCTCGGAGCCCGCGATCGTCGCCGGCATCGCGCATGCGACACTGCCGGACAGCAAGGTCGCGTGGCTCGACCTGATCGCCGACTACGACCGCATCCGCGACCTGATCGACAAGACGGTAGCCGGCTTCGACGCGTTCAACGAGCGGATTCGCACGCCGGGCGGCTTCCGCCTGCCGCTGCCGCCCACCGAGCGCGTGTGGCCGACGCCGACCGGCAAGGCGATGTTCTCGGTCTACAAGGGCGTGAAGGAGGACGCGGACGTGCTCGGCGCCGAGCAGGTGCTGCGGCTGATCACGCTGCGCAGCCACGATCAGTACAACACGACGATCTACGGGCTCGACGATCGCTATCGCGGCGTGTTCGGCCGGCGCGACGTGCTGTTCATGAACGCGGCCGATCTCGACAAGTACGGGCTCGAGCACGGCGACCTCGTCGACATCGAAACGGTCACCGCGTCGGGCCGCACGCTGCGCCTCGAGAAGATCACCGCGATCGAGTACGACATCGCGCCGGGCTCGGTCGGCGCGTACTATCCGGAAGCGAACGTGCTCGTGCCGCTCGACTACATCGACAAGGAAAGCGGCACGCCGTCGTACAAGTCGGTGCCGGTGCGCGTCGCGCGCTCGGCGGTGGTCTGATCCGCGGGCGGGCAAGGGTCGCGGCACACGCCGCCCCCTTCGCCCCGCCTGCCGCCCTGCGCTTGCCGCTCGCGGCCGCCGCATCGCCACCGATGCGGCGGCCGTTCCATTGGATCGCGTCGAACGACGCCACGCTTACCGCACCGCCGTCGGCGGCAGGTGCGCGCCGCCCTGCCGGCGCCGATACGCGCTGTCGCGCGTCGCGAGCCAGTAGTACAGCGGCGACGTCAGCAGCAGGCCCACGAGCCACGACAAATCCGCGCCGCCCAGATGCGCGGGAATCGGACCCGCATACATCGGCGTGTTCATGAACGGAATCTGCACGACGATGCCGATCGCATACGCGAGCAGCGCCTGCGGATTGAAGCGGCCGTAGATTCCGCCGTCCGCCATGAAGATCGACTGGATGTCGTACTTGCCCTTGTGGATCACGTAGAAGTCGATCAGGTTGATCGCCGTCCACGGCACCAGCACGACCAGCAGCGCGAGCACCAGGTCGACGAGGTTGCCGACGAAGTTCGTCGACGCGCCGATCGCCGCGTAGCAGCACGCAACGAAGATCACGACCGACACGATCGCGCGCGCCTTCGCGGTCGGAATCCACTTGTACGCGAACGTCTGCACCGACGTGATCACCGCGAGCACCGCGCCGTACAGGTTCAGCGCGTTGTGGCTGATCACGCTCAGCAGGAACAGCACCAGCATCAGCGGGCCGAGCGGGCCGGTCGCCTGCTTGACCGCGTCCATCGTGTCCGCGCCGGCCGGCACCGCGAGCACGGCCACCGCGCCGAAGATGAACGCGAGCGTCGAGCCGATCGTGCAGCCGAGGTAGGTCGCCCAGAACGTCGACGCGACGCCGACGTTCTCCGGCAGATAGCGCGAATAGTCCGACACGTACGGCGCGAACGCGATCTGCCACAGCGCCGACAGCGATACCGTCGCGAGCCAGCCCGCGAAGTCGAAGCCGCCGCGCGTCAGGAAATCGGCGGTGTTCACGTGCGACAGGATCATCCAGAAGCCGACGGCAATGCCGATGCCGAGCACCCACGTGCCGATACGGTTCAGGATGTGGATGAACCGGTAGCCGACGATCCCGATCAGCCCGGAGCCCACCGCGCCGATCACGATGCCCACGGGGACCGGCACCGACGACGCGATGCCGTGCACCGACTTGCCGGCGAGCACGATGTTCGACGCGAAGAAGCCGACGTACATCACGGCCGCGATCAGCGTGACGAGCAGTGCACCCCACGAGCCGAACTGCGCGCGGCTCTGGATCATCTGCGGGATACCCATCTGCGGCCCCTGCGCCGAATGCAGCGCCATCAGCACGCCGCCGACCGCCTGGCCGACGACGATCGCGACGATGCCCCACATCAGGTTCAGGTGAAACATCTGCACGCCGAGCGCGCCGGTCACGATCGGCAGCGGCGCGATGTTGCCGCCGAACCAGAGCGTGAACAGGTCGCGCACCTTGCCGTGGCGTTCCGCGGGCGGCACATAGCCGATCGTGTGCTTCTCTATCATCGGGGACGCATTGCGTTCCGCGTTCGTCATGGTGAAGTCTCCTGTCCTGCGCGGCGATGCGCGCGTGCCGTTCACGCCGGTGCGCGTGGGGGTGCGCGCCGGCCATCGGTCCGGATGCGCGAGCGACGCCGCGCCGCGTGCACGCTCGGCGGTGCCGAACGAAGCCACGCGTGCGCTGCAAGCGGGGACGGATGACATGTCCCGCCGGCGCGCACGCGGCCCCGTCGCGATCCAGGTTGGAGAGGATGGTGCGCCACGTGCATTGCGACCGGAAAATACTAAAAATATTTCCGCGACATACGAAAAAGCTCTGCAGCGGAAATTTCGGCGCCGATCGACTTCAGGTAAGGTGCCAGGGTCTGTTTCCATATGGAACGCGCATGCGCCCGCGGCGACACGCCGGGGCGGGCGTCAGAGGTGCTTGTGGCTCACTACACTTTGCGGCAACTGAAATACTTCATCACGACGGTCGAATCCGGCAGCGTCGCCGAGGCATCGCGTCAGCTCTTCATCGCGCAGCCGTCGATTTCCAGCGCGATCAAGGGGCTGGAAGAGAGCTTCGGCGTGAAGCTGTTCATTCGTCACCACGCGCAAGGCGTGTCGCTGACGCCGAGCGGCACGCGCTTCTACCGGAAAGCGCAGGAACTGCTGCGCATCGCGCACGAGTTCGAACAGAACGCGCTCGCCGACAACGACGTGATCGCCGGGCAGATCGACATCGGCTGTTTCGAGACGGTCGCGCCGCTCTATCTGCCGCAGCTGATCGCGGGTTTTCGCGAGCGCTACCCGGGCGTGAACATCCGGCTGCGCGACGGCGACCAGCAGGAACTCGTGCAGGGGCTGACGTCCGGCACGTTCGATCTCGCGCTGATGTACGACCACGATCTCGACGGCACGATCGAAACCGAGCCGCTGATGCCGCCGCAGCAGCCGTACGTGCTGCTGCCGGAGCACCACCGGTTCGCCGCGCAGTCGCACGTGTCGCTGCGCGATCTGTGCGTCGAGCCGATGATCCTGCTCGACGTGCAGCCGAGCCGCACGTATTTCGTCAGCCTGTTTCACGAACTCGGGCTCACGCCGAACATCGTGTTCGGCTCGCCGTCGATCGAGATGGTGCGCGGGATGGTCGGCCAGGGCTTCGGTTTCTCGCTGCTCGTCACGCGCCCGCATTCCGACTATACGTACGACGGCCAGCGCGTCGTGACGATCGGCCTCAGTGAAACGGTCAGCCCGTCCGGGCTCGTGAGCGCGCGGCTGAAGCGCGGGCAGCTCACGAAACAGGCGCAGTCGTTCGTCGATTTCTGCCGCGAGCGGCTCGCGCAGATCGTCGCCGAAGCGGCGCGATGAGGTCGCTGAGGTCGCGACAGGGAATGGGACATCGCACGCGCCGCCGGATGCGGCGCGTGCGTGCCGGCCGCCCGTTCAGGCGGCGGAAGCAAGGTACGCGGCGAGGCGGCCCAGCATCGCGTCGCATCCGTGCAGTTGTTCGAGCGTGACGAACTCGTCGGGCTTGTGCCCCTGGTCCATGCTGCCGGGCCCGCACACGACGGTCGGAATACCGGCCTGCCCGAACAGCCCGCCCTCGGTGCCGAACGCCACCGTGCCGAACGCGTCGGACCCGCTCAGCCAAGCGACCAGCCGCGCGGCCTCGCTGTCCGGCGCGGTCGCCAGCCCCGGATACGCGCCGAGCGGTTTCAGTTGAATGTCGGTATCGGGCTGCACCGCGCGCATTCTCGGCAGCAGTTCGGATTCCGCATAGTCCTGCAGCTTTCTCGGCACGTCGTGCGCATCGAAATCCGGCAGCGCACGCACCTCGAAATCGAACTCGCATTCGGCCGGCACGATGTTCAGCGCGCGGCCGCCCTTGATCAATCCCGTCTGCACGGTCGAGAACGGCGGGTCGAAGCGACTGTCGTGCCGCTCGGGGCGAGCGAGCGCCGCGCCGATCTCGCCGAGCCGGCCGATCAGCTTCGCCGCATAGTCGATCGCGTTGACGCCCGATGGCGCGTAAGCGGAGTGACACGCGGCGCCTTTCACGTGGCAACGCATCGCGAGCTTGCCCTTGTGACCGAGCACCGGCTTCAGTTCGGTCGGCTCGCCGATCACGCACAGCCGCGGACGATGTTCGCGCGCGGCCAGTTGTTCGAGCATCGGCCGCACGCCGAGACAACCGACTTCCTCGTCGTACGAGAACGCGAGATGCACGGGCACGCTCAGCGGCCGCGCGACGAACGCCGGAACGGCCGCGAGCACCGATGCGATGAAGCCCTTCATGTCGGCCGTGCCGCGGCCGTACAGGCGACCGTCGTGCTCGGTCAGCCGGAACGGTTCGACCGTCCATGCCTGCCCGTCGACCGGCACCACGTCGGTATGGCCCGACAGCGCGACGCCGCCGCGATCGCGCGGGCCGATCGTCGCGTACAGGCTCGCCTTCGTGCGTTCCGCGTTGTAGAACAGTTCGCTCTCCACCCCGAAACCCGCGAGATAGTTGCGGATGAAACCGATCAGCTCGAGGTTCGAATCGCGACTGACCGTCGCGAAGCCGATCAGCCGTTCGAGCAACGCGCGGCTCGACGGATCACTCATCGCCGGGCACGCCGTAACGCGGTGCGGCGGTCGGGTTCAGCGCGCGCGTCTGGTAATCCTGCATCTGCGGCCGATACGCGCGCCACAGCGCGTCGAGCTGCCTGACCGGATCGGTATCGGCCCAGTCGACTCGCAGGTCGACGATCGGCCAGGTCACGTCGCCCGTCACCTTCAGCGCGGCCGAATGCACGGGCCCGGCCTCGCCGCCGGCCGCCATCGCCGCGTGCATCGCGGCCAGCAGGCGATCGGCGAGCAACCCCGGCGCGTGCTCGAAGGCCCGCACCATCGCGTCGATCACGGCCGGCGCGGCCAGCAGGTTGCCCGCCGCCACGCACTGCTCGCCCCGCACCGCGCGATGCGTGCCGAGCGCCTCCTTGCCGGTGAAGCATGCGGTCTGCCCCTGCCCGTCGATCACCGTGACCTGCCGGTACTGGCTCCAGCCGTTCGCGCTCAACGCCCGGTCGAGTGCCGCCGCCGGCGCGAGTTGGTCGTGCTCGATCAGGTCAAGGATCTGGGGCCCAAGCGCCGGCAGCGTGATGTTCTGCGTCGACACGGCGCCGACGCCCGCACGCACCCACGGGCAGCGCGCGCCCACCGCGATGCTCGACGAGCTGATCGCGATCCCGAGCTGCCCCGTCTCCGGGCAGCGCCCGACGATGGAGAACGTCATGTCGCCTCCCGTGCGCGGTTCGGCTGCCAGTTGTCGGGGATCACCGCGATCACGTCGATCTCCATCAGCCACTGCGGCTGGCCGAGCGCGGAAACGACGAGTCCCGTCGAGATCGGATAGACGCCCTTCAGCCACTTGCCGACCTCCTGGTACACGGGTTCGCGATAACGCGGATCGATCAGGTAGGTCGTCGTCTTCACGATGTGGGTGATGTCGCTGCCGGCTTCCTCGAGCAACTGCTTGACGTTCTTCATCGCCTGCTCGGCCTGCGCGCGCGGGTCGCCGAGGCCGATCAGGTTGCCGTCGAAATCGGTGCCGACCTGGCCGCGCACGTAGACGGTGTTGCCGGCCCGCACCGCCTGGCACAGGTCGTTGTCGAGCGTCTGGTTCGGGTAGGTATCCTTCGTGTTGAACATGCGGATACGCGTATGGGTAGGCTGGCTCATCGAGGTCCTTCGAGTGTCGGTGTGGTCGCCCGCCGCGCGGGAAGGGGCGCGGCGGGGTCGTCAGGTTGTCAGTTCGCCGCTTCGGCGAGCGGGCGCGCGTCCGGCTGCACCGCCTGCGCGGCCGCGCGGTGCTGCGCCGCGTCGTGGTACGCGAGGTACTTGCGCTGCGTGACGATGTGATCGGCAATGTGCTTCGCGTCGTGCCACACGCCCCAGATGAAGCTGGAGCCGCGCCGCGACAGCCACGGCAGCCCGAGGAAGTAGATGCCCGGCTCCTTCGATACGCCGCGCTGGTGTTGCGGCTTGCCGTTCGACGCGAACGCGTCGACGTTCAGCCAGCCGTAGTCGACCGCATAGCCGGTCGCCCAGACGATCGACGCGACGCCCGCGCCGGCGAGATCGAGCGAGAGGATCGGATGCGCGACACAGCCGGGGTCCGGCAGGATGCGCCGGGCGTCCGGCTCTTCCGGCAGGTCGAGGCCGTTGCGCGCCGCATACGCGTCGGCCGCGTCGAGCAGCGACAGGTAGTTCTCGTCGCCGCGCGCGAGATTGATCGCGAGATCGGGTTCGAACACGGCCACGCCGCCGTCGAACGACTTCGTCAGCCCGACCAGCGTCACGCCCTGGTTCGCGAGTGCGCGGAAATCGACCGTATGGCCGCCGCGCGCGCCGCTCACCGCGATCGTCACGTGTTCGCGGCCGGGCGTCGCGACTTCCTTGTCCCATTCGCCGAGCACGCCGAGCCACCAGCAGAAGTCGCGGCCGCGATATGCTCGCGGCGGACGATCGTGCGGCCCGACCGACAGGTAGACTTGCCGGCCCGCGCGCTGCAGCTCGTCGGCGATCTGCACGCCCGACGAACCGGCGCCGACCACCAGCACCGCGCCTGCCGGGAGCTGGCCCGGGTTGCGATAGTCGGCGGAATGGATCTGCACGACGCGCGCGTCATCCGGCGCGATCGGCGGAATCACGGGGCGCTGGAACGGGCCCGTCGCGACCACCACGCGGTTCGCCTCGATCGTGCCGTCGGACGTCTCGACGACGAAGCCCGGCTTGCCCGTGTTGCGCACGACATGCTTCACTTCGACGCCGGTGCGGATCGGCGCGTTGAATCGACGGGCATACGCTTCGAAGTAGTCCGCGACCTGGTCCTTCGTTGCGAACGCATCGGGGTCGAGCCCGTCGAACTCGAGCCCCGGGAAGCGGTCGTGCCACGCGGGGCCGTTCGCGACCAGCGAATCCCAGCGCCCGGTGCGCCAGCGTTCGGCGATACGGCTGCGCTCCAGCACGAGATGGGGCACGCCCTGCTTGCCCAGGTGCTCGCTCATCGCCACGCCGGCCTGCCCGGCGCCGACGACGAGCGTATCGATCGAGGTTGTTTCGACTGCCACGGCTGTCTCCTTCTGAAGTGCGGCTCATGCAACGCTTGTGTCGTCGCGTGAGCTGGAATGGAGACATTCTGCTGACAGGCCGCGTGGCGCGAAACGAGGTTTTTTGTTGGCGTTGACGAGCAAAAAGCTGGGGCGAGGCCGGCGCCCGCGTATCGCGGGCACCGGTTTCGATGGATCGTGCAGGCTACACGTTGGTCCACGCGTCGGTGCCCTTCTGATACTGCATCACGCCGCCGTGGAGCCGTACCCGCAGGTTGCCGTCCGGCACCTGTACCCATTGGGTCATGCCGAGGCTCATCATCAACGCGACGAAGAAGTCCCGCACTTCTTGCGACACATTGGCCTGCCAGACATCGATGCGCCCGAGACACGCCCGCATGTTGCCGCTCTGCTGCATGATCGTCTCGACCTGTCCGGCGACATTCGACGCCGTATCGTAGACCTTCGTGCCGTCGGGGCTGACGATCGACAGATGGATGCCGCGCACCAACGTCGGCTGGCCGGGCGTCTGCTCGACGAGCGCGATGCAACTCGTCATCGTGCCGAAATCGATTTCCGTCGCATCGCCCCAGTTGCGCTCGCCAACCCGCAGCGGCGCCGAACCGTGTACGTTCTGAATGATGTAGGACATGGGTTCCTCACATGACTAGACAGAACTGCCGGTAGCAGGCCGCGACGTGTTCAACCCGGAACGTGCGTCGCGCCCGCCGCTCACGTCCCGCATCGGGCCTGACGGGCCCGGCGGATCGTGTCGATTGAGACTGTTTCGCCCGCTGCACGCGTGGCAGGCGATTGCCCCGAGGTTCTCGATGCATGATGGCCCGCGACGTTCATATCGACGCCGCGCCCTACGTGCCCTTCTTGTCCAGCAGCGCCTGATACTTCTGCAGGCTCTCGTCGATCCGGTCGAGCGCGACGCTCGCCGCCTCCCCTTCGATCGCCTCCGCGGCGCCCGCGACGACCGCCGCGGTCGCGACGAACAGGTCCGTCAACAGCAGGCCCACCGCATCCATCGCCATGCCTTTCACGTCCTCGTCGATGGTCTTCTGCGCGAGGTCCTTCATCAGCACGCTCTTGCCCGCGATCGCCAGCGACGTCGACGCCTCGAAGTAGTTGGCCGCCGCCTGCGCGACCATGCCGCCGGCCTGCGTGATCAACATGTTCGGACCGACGGCGATCTGCGTGGTCGCGTAGGACGCCGCCTCCGCGTTGATCGCCTGCACCGTCTTCAGCGCCGACGGCGCGGCCCCGGCCGCCCCCGCGATCTGGTCCGGCACCTTCAGCGCATCGGTGAACCTGCGCAGCCGGTTGACCGGCCACGCGCGCTTGCCGGGTGTCGGCGTCGCGTCGTGCGGCGCGACCTCGGCCGGCGCGGCTGCTTCGGCCGCGGCCTCCGCGGCGGCGTCCGGCACCTGCGTCGCGCCTTCTCCGCGTCCGCCCAAAAGACCTTTCATGTTCATGATTCAGGTATCCCGATAGTCGTCGCGTCCTAATGCGTGGAACCCGTCGGCGAGCCGCCCGCCGCGGGCAGCGACGCGCCGCCCGATGCGGGCTTCGGCGATGCCTCGACGGACAGGATCATCGCCACGGCCTTCGACACGACGGCGTTCGAGATCTGGTTCAACGCCGCCTGCTGCTGTGTCATGTTCTGCGCCGAGATGCCGACGGCCTGGCTGAACATCTGGTAAAGCATGCCCAGCGCCTGGGCCGGCGAGCCCGCGACGACGTTGACGTTGGTCTGCGTCAGCGCATCGGTAATCTGCTCATTGACTTTGTCTGCCACGAGGCCTCCTCGGATCTCGGCTCCGGCATGCGATTGAAGGAACGGCGGGCCGGCAGGCCATCGACGCCGCGCATGCCGTTAGGAACGCTGCATGCCGGCATTCGTGAACGCGCTCACGCGAGTTCCTCGCGCAACTTCTTGCGCAGCAGTTCGACGCGCTTTCTGGCAAGCGGCTCGTTGATCCCGAGCGTCGCGGCGATGTGGAAATACGGCCGGTCCTCCTCGAACTTCAGCGTGAACAGCATCTGCTGCTGCGGGGACAGCACCGACAGCGCCTGCTCGAGACGCAGCAGCTGTTGCCGCAGCAGCAGTTGCTGCTCGACCGACGGCGCGTGACCGGCCAGCTCGACGGCGTGATCGTCGTCCCAGGCCGGATCGAATTCGAGCATGCCGCTTTCGCGCAGGCGGCGGCGCGCGCCATCGAGGAACGCGTGATTCAGCGCCAGGAAGAGGAAACCCGTCAGGTTCCGGACGCGCTCGGGCGAGCGCTGCAGGTAAATGTGGACCTTGAGTGCGGTATCGGAAAGCAGTTCGTCGGCCCGGTGAACATCACCCTTGCACAACAGGCGCGCGCGGCGCCGCAATTTCCCCTGCATTTCCCGCCACGTGCGGTCGAGCTGCTGCGCCGGAGACTCGGGCGTCGGGGCAGCGTGCTGGTTCGAGGTTGTCATCCCGTGTCTTCCTTTTTTATGGAAAACACAGAATCGATTCGAGGCCGGGATTGACGCTGTTACCCGTGTAACACCGATATAACGATAATCGGCTTCGGTAAATTTTCTTGATTATTATGAACGGAAATATTAATTCACCGGCATAGCCCGATCCGTCGTTTCAGGTGCGCCGCCGGGCCTGACTGAATAACGGCATTGCGATGAAAAAGAACGACTACCGCCGCGATGCGTCCGTGCGTCGGCATGCTGCTTTCGATGTCGGTCGATCAAGCGCACTTGCCGCCAAAGTGCCGCCTCGTCCGGACCGCTTGCCGATTATTTCAATACTTTCATTATTCATTTTTCACGCAATGCCGAAGGCAGCGTTTTTCGCTAGGTGGCCGCATCGTTCAACAACCTCGCGCGGAAAACATGCCTGCCCTTGCTAACGCTCAAACGCTGCGCAACATACCGATACTCGTCGATCTGCCGGAAAGCCTGCTCGCCCACATCGAGCGGCACGTCACGCCCTGGCCCGAACACGGCAATCGCCTGTTGTTCTTCAAGGGCGATCCGGGGGATTTCGTCGCGTTCGTGCACCGCGGCCGCGTCTACAAGACGCTGCACGAACCCGGCGGACGCGAGATCATTCTCGGCCACTCGATGCCGGGCGACCTCATCGGCGAAAACACGCTGATTCTCGCGCACCGGCGCAGCTTCACCGCCCAGTTGAGCGCCGACTGCCGCATTTCGCTGCTGCATCGCCAGCACTTTGCGCCGTTGCAGGCCAACGCGGAATTCATGGCGCGCATCCACGAACAGCTGTGCCGGCACATTCATCAGCTGAGCGACTTCGTCGAGTCGGCTTGCCTGTACCGGCTCGAAGCACGACTCGCGCGCCATCTGCTGAACCGCATGCAAGGGAACGATCTCGAGGTGCCGCTGCCGGAGAGCCAGAGCATTCTCGCCGCGATGCTCAACGTCAGCCGGCCGCGACTGAACAGTAGCCTGCAGAAGATGCAGCGCGACGGCCTGATCCGGCTACACGAACACGGCGTGACGATTCGGAAACCGGAGCAGCTCCGGACCATCGTCGACGCCAATTGACGCCCGTTCAGGCAAGCGCATTCGCGATGCGGCGCCGCCGTGCGGGCAGGTCGAGCGCGCCGCGTTGCGCGGCGCGCGGTGAAGGTCAGCCGCGCCCGTGACCGAGGGCGTTCATCAACTGCGCGACGGCGGCCAGTTGCGAGACGAAGCTGTCGTTCGCCGACCGCGCCGCGCTGGCCTGCGCCACGGGCGAGCCCGCATAGAGCTGCATGATGCCGACGGTCGTGGCGGCGAGGTTGGACGCCGCCTGGTTCGCCTGCATCTGCACCGCGTTGTGAAGCAGGATCGCGGACGCATGGCTGTTCGATTGCATGAGCGTGCCCAAGGCCACGGCGGGCGCTTCGCCTACCACCTTGACGTTGGCTTGCGTGACTGCATCGGTCATCGCAGGGGAAACCTGTTCCGGCATGTCGTTGCTCCTGGTTGGCTCGCCGCTGCGGCGCGGTCGCGGCGAAAGCATGAATGGGTCGGTCGGCGCCGTCGAGACGCGACAGGACGTCCGCCGTCACGGCGTCGATACGACGTCGGGCGCCGGGCGACAGCCACCGGGATCGGGGCCGCCGCCCGGCGCCGACGCAGGGTTACCCGGCCAGCGCCTTGCCGAGCGCCAGCACGTCAGCCAGCACGGACAGCACGCCGTTCGAGCCGATTTCGGTCGCGGCGGCGCCGGCGCTCGCCGGCCCGAGCGTGTACAGCTGCATCGTGCCGACGTTCGTCGAGGTCGGCAACTGCACCGCGGACTGCGACTGCTGCTGCACGGCGTTCTCGAACAGCACGCTGAGCGAATGGCTCTGAGCCTGGTACAGCGAGCCCGTTGCCATCGCGGGCGCTTCGCCCACCACCTTGACGTTGGTCTGCGTGACCGCGTCGGTGATCGCGGCGTTCACCGCACAGGTCTTGCAGGGGTCCTTCGTGTCAAGCGGATCGTTGACGTCGTTTGCCATCGTATTTCTCCTGGTTCGCGAACGGGCACCGCATCGAATCGGCGCTGCCCGCCCTGTCGTTTGCTCCGGAACACCGCGCGGCACCGCTGATCAGGCGCCGGCGGTCATGCTGCGCATCCGCGGCACGGCGGCGGTATCGGCGGCGCGTGCCACTTGCGCCGCCGCTCGACCACGGCGCCGCGACGACGCCTTACTACTTGGTCACGGCCTTCCCGATCGCGATCACGTCGGCCAGAATGGAAATGATCCCGTTCGCGCCGATTTCCGTGGCGGCCGCGCCCGCGCTTTCCGGTCCGATCGTGTAGAGCTGCATCGTCCCCACGTTCGTCGACGTTTGCGACTGGATCGCGGCCTGCGACTGCTGCTGCACCGCGTTCTCGAACAGGATGCTGAGCGAATGGCTCTGGGCCTGGTACAGCGAGCCCATCGCCATTGCCGGCGCTTCCGCGACCACCTTGACGTTGACCTGTGTGACCGCATCGGTAATCGCGGGATTGACCTGGCACACTTGACACGTATCAGCCATTTGTTGCTCCTTGGTTCACGTAGTTGAGAGGTCGCACATCGGGGCCGGCCGGTTTCGCGTTCGGTCGCATGACCCGCGTGCTACTCCATGGACGCTTGGCCGGGCGTATCGTGAACGGCAGCGGTGGATTCGGCGGCTTCGGCCGGGCCGGCGACGATGCTGCGCAACCGGTCCTCCATCGCGTCGAGCCTGACGGCGAGCCCTTCGGCGAGCGCATCGCCGTATTGCCGGAAGCATGTTTCGATTTCCTGACGGATCAGGCCCGTCAGTTGTTCGCCGATCATCGTCAGCGCCTCGCGGGTGCTGTCCTGGATCCCGGCTGCGCCGGATGCCTGCGCGTCGCCGGCCGGCTCGTTCGCGTCGAGTACGCCCGATACTTTTCGCTGTTCCGACGCGAGCATGTCGAGGGTCGTCTCGTTCTGCGTGTCGATCGTCTGCAGGATGCCGCGCATCTTCTCGTACGCCTTTTGCTGGTTGAGCTGCAGAAAATGCTTGATCTGTTGGCGCGCCTCTTGCCGGGTTTTGAACTGCGGCAGGGGCGGCTTCGCGGCGCTCGCCGGCGCGGCCGGGCCGGCGGCAGGCGTCGGCGGGTTTGCTTGCCGGCCCGACAGCCGTTCCAGCAGCGCCTGTTCTTCGCCGGGCTTGAGAGGCCGTCCGAGTCGCTCCGCGAGCTGCCGCAGCAGCGGGTCGAGTGCTTCGTTGCTCATGACTCACACCTCCTCGAGGTTCGCTCGCGACACGGGTACGTGCGGTTCGGTGTCGGACGGACGCCGCGCCACGACGGCCTGGTCGGCGTGCTGTAATGGATATCGCATGGGGTTCTCCGGGAAAGGGATGTGCGACGGCCTTGCCGGAAATTCGGCAGGACTGCTGCAAGGACGAACCGTGCGAGGGAGGTGTGAAGTCGGCCGGCACCGCGCGAGGGCGGCGGGGTGTCAGGGAGCGGGTAACCACCGACAGGCGCGGCCGTCGTTTCCGCCTGCGGAAGAACGGCGACCTGCGGCTTCTCCGGCAGCATCTGGCCACCGGACACGTATGCGTACCCCGTACGCTACGACACGGGATGCGCCGCGGGTTTGACCGACGACTCCGGCACGGACGTCACTGCTTTCGCCGCGTCGATCAACGTCTCCTTGTTGCCGTCCCACTTGGGCAGCTTGGCGGGCGGCAGCGGCACGACCTTGTCCAGATTCGGCAGACGCAGGTCGGGGTCGCGCTCGAGGCGGTCGGCAAGGACACTGTAGCGCTCGGCGCGGGCACGATCCTTCATATTGCCGACCACGGGATCGCCATCGTCAAACGCACCGAACAGATAGGCCGCACTTTCGGCGCTGCCGAACTTCACGCCGTCATGCAGCGTCTTGAGGGCGCGTTCGTTGTTCTCGCTCAATTCGGCTCGATCGCCGACGATCGTCGTTCCCAATTCATATGCAGCAAGTCCGTTACCTTACGCGACCGCACATTCCAGCATTTGCAGGGATATCTTGCGATTACCCCAGAAGCCCGCCTTCGGATCGTCATAGAGCGCATCTATCTTGCCGCCCAGATACGCCATCGAACTCGGGCTGCCCATATCGGCGGCCAATTGCCAGAATGCATAGGCGCGGCTGGCATCCGGCTTAACGCCCATCCCGTTCATGTAGTACGTGCCCATCAGATCGTAGGCGGCCGGAATACCCAGTTTCATCGCCTGTTCGGTGATCTGAACCGCATGTTCCGAATCACGCTCCACCCCCTCCCCCTGCGCGTACGCATTCGCCAGATTCAGCATGGCCTTCCAGTGCTTGCGCTCGGCCGCTTTCGTCCACAAATCGACAGCGCCCTTGTAATCGCGCTGGTTCGGCCACAGCAGGGAACTGGTCAGCGCCATTGCCTGCTGATTCCAGCGATCGGCCTCCGGATCAACAGGCGGCACCACGGCAGCTTCATGCCTGCACTCAAATGCCCCGCGATGCGGATTGAAGGCAGTCAGCGACATATTCCGCGGAAGCGCATCGCCCCTTGAACAGGCCGCACTGGCGAAGCACAAGAAAACAGAAACCAATTGCGTGAAGCCAATGCGGCGGGCAGCAGTCGAACGTAATTGATTTCGCACGATTTCGAATACCCATGTAAGAAAAGCGAGCCCATTGTCGCGCGCTCGTTATGGTATGAGCGCACGAGACCGGAGGATCCATCCGGTTTTTCCAAGCGATTTCATTGGCCACCGGCAATCGCGCCCAACGGGGAAACGCCCGAGCCTCGGCCCGTAGCGTGGACACGAGGCCATCCATTCCGACCATCACCCTACAATCCTTGACCATGCGTACCGCCCCGAACTGGTAGCATGCGCATCGTTTCGCATGAGACGTGCGTTTCAGAATATACGATCGAACCCTTTTTGAGATCCCCGGACACTTCTGCCCCACGGGAAGTCCCGTTGACCCATTTCCGCGCAACACCCCGGCTCGCCCCGCGCGACCCGTTGCAGTAACCGTTGGAGTGGCGCACCCGCGCCTGCAAGCATGAAGAAATCGAAGCAGCTCACCCGTCCCCCACGCGACAAGGACCGCACGCCGCTCGTACGCGCCGGTGCGTGGCTGTTGATGGCCGGCCTGCTGTACCTGCTGTGGCCGTCCGCCGAAACGGCGTACCTCGCGATGGAATCCGTAATCCGTTGATGCGCACGTCCGCGCGCGCACTACGCTATACTGCCGCGATGGAAACGAAACCCGCCTCGCCGATCGTGCATTGCTGGTGGCGCGCCTGACCCAGGCGGCCCGTTTCCTTTTGCATGTCCCAAACGTGATGCCGCCAGCGATGGCGGCATTTGCGTTTCTGCGCTGACATCATGGCTGGCGGCTTCGATAACCCGGAGCAACGACGACCATGACGCACCCCACCCGCCCGACCATCCTCACCGGCGACCGCACGACCGGCCCGCTGCATCTCGGCCACTACATCGGCTCGCTGCGCGCACGCGTGCAGATGCAGCACGAGGCGACGCAGTTCCTGCTGCTCGCCGATACGCAGGCGCTGACCGACAACATGGGCCGCCGCCAGCGCGTCACCGAGAACGTGATCGAGGTCGCGCTCGACTATCTCGCCGTCGGCATCGATCCGACGATCTCGACGATCGTCGTGCAATCCCAGGTGCCCGAACTCGCCGAACTGTCGCAATACCTGCTCAACCTCGTCACGGTCGCGCGTCTCGAACGCAATCCGACCATCAAGGAAGAAATCCGCCTGCGCGGCTTCGAGCGCGACATCCCGGCCGGCTTCCTGACCTACCCGGTGAGCCAGGCGGCCGACATCACCGCGTTCAAGGCGACGCACGTGCCGGTCGGCGACGATCAGTTGCCGATGATCGAGCAGACCAACGAACTCGTGCGCCGCTTCAACGCGACCGTCGACAAGCCGGTGCTGGTCGAATGCGAGGCCGTGCTGTCGGCGGTCACGCGGCTGCCGGGCATCGACGGCAAGGCGAAGATGAGCAAGTCGCTCGGCAACGCGATCACGCTCGGCTCGACGCCGGACGAGATCGCGCAGGCCGTGAAGGACATGTACACGGACCCGAACCACCTTCGCGTGAGCGACCCTGGCCAGGTCGAGGGCAACGTCGTGTTCACGTTCCTCGATGCGTTCGAGCCGGACGTGGCGAAGGTCGACGAGCTGAAGGCCCACTATCGCCGCGGCGGCCTCGGCGACAGCGTCGTCAAGCGCGTGCTGAACGAGCGGCTGCAAGCGCTGATCGAACCGATCCGCACGCGCCGTCGTGAGTTCGAAGCCGACAAGGCCGAAGTGATGGCGATCTTGAAGCGCGGCACGCTGCATGCGCGGGAAGTGGCGGGGGCGACGCTCGCGGAGGTGAAGGGTGCGATGGGGCTCACGTATTTCGATTGAGCGGCGCCGTCACGGCCGCACGCGCTCCGCCGCCGCATGACACACGGCCTCGATCCGGTTGCCGGCCGGATCGACCAGAAAAGCCGCGTAATAGTCGCCGTGGTACTGCGGCCGCAAGCCGGGGGCGCCGTCGGACTGGCCGCCCGTTGCGAGGCCAGCCTCGAAAAACGCATGCACCTGCTCGTGGGAAGCGGCCTTGAAACACCAGTGCCGCTTGCTCGCCGCGACTTCGGCGGGATCCAGATACACCGCGAGAAAGGTCGACTCCGGGTCATTCGCGCTGCAACGTTCGCCATAGCCGAGCGCATTGGGCCGGTCATAGACCTTGGCTGCGCCCAGCGCAGCCATGACGGCATCGTAGAAGGGGCGTGCCTGGTCGATATCCGGCACGCCGATCGACACGTGATCAAGCAATTGCATGGTGCGAGCTCCATTGAACGAGCACGAGTCTACACACCCGTCGTCGATCCGGCCGATCAACCTTACCGACGACTACACTACCGCCCCCGCCGCCTACGTGATCTGATACGTCGATGCCGGCACGAATTCCTCGGGCATCGGCCGATCGCCGAGTTCGAGCACCGACCGCTCGATCGTGCGCGTGATCGCATCGAGCGCGAGCGCATTCGGCGCAAGACCGAACGGCTCCGCCACTTCGTTCGCGATCGCTTCGAGTGCGATCAGCGTGTAGGAAATGAACACGCAGATCAGCGGCGTGAAGAACTCCGTCGAATCGACAAGCCCGAACGGCAGCAGCACGCAATACGCATACACGGTGCGATGGAGCAGCACGCTGTACGAAAACGGGATCGGCGTCGACTGGATGCGCTCGCAACCGCCGACCGACTTGCCGAGCGCGTCGAGTTGCGTCTCGAACATCCAGCAGGTCGCATCGCTGCCGGGTGCGTGCCCCAGCGCACGCACGATGCCGCCGCGCAGCTCGTCGAGGATCGCGACCGGCTTGTAGCATTTGCCGCCGAGCGCGGCCGTGCGCTCCGCCCCGAGAATGCGCTGCAGGTCCGCGGTCGGATCGGTATGGCGCAACTGGTGCTTCAGTGCATACGCGAGCGCGATCAGCAGATCGGCGAGCCGGTTGCGCTCGGCGTCACTCACGTTGTCGGGCAGGTAGCGATGCAGTTGCGACGTCACGGCGCGTGCGGCGATCAGCAGGTTGCCCCACAGATGCCGCGCCTCCTTGAAGCGCTCGAAGCTCGCGTTGTTGCGAAACCCGAGGAAGATCGCGAGCGCGAGCCCGAACAGCGTGAACGGAGCGGTGTTCAGCGGAATCTTCTCGCCGAAGATGCGTCCGTTCGTGAAGACCGCCAGCGTGCTGACGATCGCCATGAACACGAGCTGCGGAATGATCGACTGCAGCACGGAGCCGTTCCATACGAACAGCATCCGGAGCCAGTTCTGTCGTGGTCGGACGATCATGATGTTTTCTCGACTGGCAAAGGAATAGGAAACCGGAATACGCAACCCGTTGCGCCCGCACCCGATGTGCAACGGCCCGCGCATGGCGGGCCGCTTTTCGGTCGGGGCCGGGCCGGGCGCCGCGCTGCGCGTGATGATACGCACCCGCCGCGCCCCGTCACCTCGCTGGCCGCTCAGTGATAGCCGCTCAGTGATAGCCGATATCGCCCTCGCGCACCTTGCCGCGGAACACGCGGTACTGCATCGCGTTGTACACGAGGATGATCGGCAGCACGATCACGGTGCCGACGAGCGCGAACAACTGGCTCGAATGGCTCGACGACGCGTCCCAGATCGACAGCGACGGCGGCACGATGTTCGGCCAGATGCTGATCACGAGCCCCGTGTAGCCGAGGAACACGAGCGCGAGCGTCAGCAGGAACGGCGTGGCCTCGTGCGTACGCTTCACCGCGTAGAAGATGCCCCATACGCATGCGACGACGAGGATCGGCACCGGCAGGAACCACCCCAGGTTGCCGCTGCCGAACCAGCGGTGCGCGACGGCCGGCAGCCCGATCACGGTCCACAGGCTGACCACGCCCATCACCGCGAGCAGCACGCCCGTGAGCGGCTTCATCAGCAACCGCATCTTGCGCTGCAGTTCGCCGTCGACCTTCAGGATCAGCCAGCCGCAGCCGAGCGTCGCATAGGTGACGAGCACGCCGATCCCGCACATCATGCTGAATGGCGACAGCCAGTCGAACGGCCCGCCCGCGAACTGGTTGTTCTCGACCTTGATGCCCTGCAGCAGCGAACCGAGCACGATCCCCTGGCAGAACGCGGCCAGCGCCGAGCCGCCGATGAACGCGAGATCCCACATGTGCTGCGTGCGGGTCGCTTTCGCGCGCAGCTCGAACGCCGCGCCCCGGAAGATCAGCCCGACCAGCATCAGCACCAGCGGCAGGTAGTTCGCCGGCAGCAGCGTCGAATACACGACCGGGAACGCGCCATAGAGGCCCGCGCCGCCGAGCACGAGGAACGTCTCGTTGCCGTCCCACACCGGCGCGACGGTGTCGAGCATCACCTGGCGCTCGGCCTTCGCATCGAAGAACGGAAACAGCAGCCCGATGCCGAGATCGAAGCCGTCCAGCATCACGTAGATGAATACGCCGAGGCCGATGATCGCGGCCCAGACGACAGGAAGATCGATGTGCATGGTTACTCCGCCTCGGTGACGTTCAGCGGCGTGGACAGCGCGCTCTTGCGCAGCCCCGGATGCCGGTGCAGTTCGATGTAGCCGGCCTGGGCCGCCGGCCCGCGCTTCATCAGTTTCATCATGTAGTAGATACCCGTTCCGAATACCAGGAAATACACGACCACGAAGACCAGCAGCGACACGCCGACCTGCTGAGCGGTGAGCGGGGAGACCGAGTCGATGGTGCGCAGCACGCCGTACACGGTCCACGGCTGCCGCCCGACCTCGGTCGTGATCCAGCCGGCCAGCAGCGCGACGATGCCCGACGGCCCCATCGCCACCACGAACCACTGGAACCAGCGCGTTTCATACAGGCGCCCGCCCTTTCTCAGCAGCAGCCCGAGCAGCGCGGTCAGCAGCATCAGCATCCCGAGGCCGGCCATGATCCGGAACGTCCAGAAGATGATCGGCGAATACGGGCGGTCCTGCGGCGCGAATTCCTTCAGCCCGCGGATCTCGCCGTCCCAGCTGTGCGTGAGGATCAGGCTGCCGAGGTGCGGCACCTGGATCGCATAGCGCGTGGTTTCGGCCTGCATGTCGGGGAGCCCGACCAGGTTCAGCGCGGTGCCGCCCTTTTCCGTTTCCCACAGCCCCTCGATCGCCGCGATCTTCGCCGGCTGGTATTCGCGCGTGTTCAGCCCGTGCGCGTCGCCGACGAAGATCTGGATCGGCGCGAGCACCAGCAGCATCCACAGCGCCATCGAGAAGCTGCGCTTCACGGGTTCGTCACGGCGCCCCTTCAGCAGATGCCAAGCACCGCAGGCGGCGACGATGAAGCCCGCGACGATGAACGCCGCGATCGTCATGTGTGCGAGACGGTACGGAAACGACGGGTTGAAGACGATCTTGAACCAGTCGACCGGCACGACGAGGCCATTCTCGATCTTGTAGCCTTGCGGCGTCTGCATGAAGCTGTTCGACGCGAGAATCCAGAACGTCGAGATCAGCGTGCCGACCGCGACCATCAGCGTCGCGAAGAAGTGCGCGCGAGGGCTCACGCGCTGCCAGCCGAACAGCATCACGCCGAGGAAGCCGGCTTCGAGGAAGAACGCCGTCAGCACTTCGTACGTGAGCAGCGGCCCGGTGATGTTGCCCGCGACGCGCGAGAACCCGGACCAGTTGGTGCCGAACTCGTACGCCATCACGACGCCGGAGACCACGCCCATGCCGAAGCCGATCGCGAAGATCTTCGACCAGAACTGAAACATGGACTTGTAGGCGGCGTCGCCGGTGACGAGGTAGCGCCATTCCAGCACCGCCAGGAAGCTCGCCATGCCGATGCTGATCGCGGGGAACACGATGTGGAACGACACCGTGAATGCGAATTGCAATCGGGCGAGATGGAACGCATCGAAGATTTCCATGACCGTAATTTGCTCGTGGTTGTGAGGACGTACGCTCGAAGCAGGAAATCGCGCGACGGCTTGGCGACGACACATGCGAACCCGAACGGTGGCTCGCACGGCATCGAAGCGTGAACGACGATATCGCGTTTGCAACGATACTCGCAATCAATCGAACGTGCGCTGAAACTGTGCTGCCTGCGCCGCCGAAGATGTGTGCACGGAAAATAGTTACCATGCCGGCGGGACGCTCAGCTGTACTGCTTTCTCCGTTGCGGCGCTGTGCGTCGGGCGCGCGGCTCGCTCCACTTAACATGTCGTGCAACGCCTGTCCGCGGCGGTCGCGCGCCCTTCGGCGCCCGCCCGGCGGCATCGATTCCCGCGGTTCGGCGCACGCGCCGAGCCCGGCCGGCCCGCCGGCCGCCCCGCCCTGGAGAAACCTGCATGGAGTCCTGCATCCGCCGCGACGATCCGACCGGCAGCACCGCGTGTCGGGTGACGCGCCATCGTGCCGGCGACGCGCGCGACACCGTCGATCGCGTCGTCGACGAAACCCCGGTTGCACTCGTGTTCAACGGCATCTCGCACACGGTCATGATGGCGACGCCGATCGACCTCGACGCGTTCGGCCTCGGCTTCGCGCTGAGCGAA
Source organism: Burkholderia sp. A2 (assembly GCF_001729305.1). Lineage (NCBI taxonomy): Bacteria > Pseudomonadati > Pseudomonadota > Betaproteobacteria > Burkholderiales > Burkholderiaceae > Burkholderia > Burkholderia sp. A2. The sequence goes on from NZ_LZXX01000093.1 coordinate 84,203, forward strand.
GGCATCGTCGAGCGCGCATCGGACGTCTTCGACATCGAAAGCGAGTGCCGGCCCGGCAGCGCCGAAGTACGGCTGACCGTGTCGCAGCAGGCGTTCATGGCGCTGAAGGCCCACCGCCGCGCGCTGGCCGGCCGCACCGGCTGCGGCGTGTGCGGCATCGAAAGCATCGCGCAGCTCGACCTGCACCCGCCGCGTATCGCGGCCGCCGGCACGGCTGCGGGCATCGGCGCCGACGCGATGGCGTGCGCCGCGCGTGCGTTGCCGGCCCGGCAGACGCTGATGCGCGAGACGGGCGGCATCCACGCGGCGGCGTGGTGCGATAGCAACGGCGCCGTGCTCGACGTGTGCGAGGACGTCGGCCGCCACAACGCGCTCGACAAGCTGATCGGGCAGCTCGCGCGCCGCCGCGCCGACCTGCACGCGGGTTTCGTGTTCCTGTCGAGCCGCGCGAGCTACGAACTGGTGCGCAAGGCCGCGCGGGTCGGCATTCCGATGATCGCGACGATCTCGGCGCCGACGTCGCTCGCGATCGACGTCGCCCGCGAAGCCGGCGTGCGGCTGCTCGGTTTCTGCCGCAACGACGGCTTCGTCGAATACGTGTCGCCCGCCGCCGTTCACCTCGACCCACCCGCGCCCGCAACGGCGCATCCGGCCCACTCTTCATGACGCACCTGTCCGATTTCGATACCGCGCAGCAACGATTCGCCGCCGCGTTCGCGCCGCTCGACGCTGCCACCTCCGTGCCGATCGCGCAAGCGGCCGGCCACGTGCTGGCCGCGCCGCTGACGGCCGTGCTCGACCAGCCGCCGGCCGACCACAGCGCGATGGACGGCTACGCCGTGTGTCATGCGGACCTCGCGCACGGCGAGCCGCTGCGTGTCGCGCAGCGCTGCTATGCAGGCGATACGCCGGCGCCGCTCGCGCCGCGCACGGCCGCCCGCCTCTTCACCGGCAGCCTGATTCCGCCCGGCGCCGACACCGTCGTGATGCAGGAGCATGCGCAAGAACGGGACGGCCGTGTCACGTTCGACGTGCCCCAGCGCAGCGGGTCGCACATTCGCCGCCGCGGCGAGGAAGTGCGCGCCGGCGAGCTGCTCGTGCCGGCCGGCGTGCGGATGGGCGCGATGCACGTCGGCGTGGCCGCCGCGCAAGGTTTCGCGCGAATCGACGTGCGCGCGGCGCTGCGCGTCGGCATCCTGACGACCGGCGACGAGCTGGTCGCGTGCGGCGAGCCGCGCGCGCCGCAGCAGATCTACAACAGCAATGCGCCGATGCTCGCCGCGCTGGTCGCGGGAACCGGCGCCGACGTCGCGATGAGGGTGCACGCGGCCGATACGGCGACCGCCGTCGATCGGGCGCTGCGCGACCTGCACGCGCAGTGCGACCTCGTGATCTGCGTCGGCGGCGCGTCGGTCGGCGACAAGGACCTGCTGCGCCCCGCGCTGGCCGCGCTCGGCGCGTCGTTCGTCGTCGCCGGCGTGCGCATGAAGCCCGGCAAGCCGGTCGCGCTCGCGCGGCTCGATACGCGGCCCGTGGTGCTGCTGCCCGGCAATCCGGGCGCCGCGATGACGACGTTCGCACTATTCGTCGCGCCGCTGATCCGACGCCTGCAGGGGCGCGACGCGTGCATGCCGGTCGTGCCGTCGCTGCCGATCGACACCGGCTTCGAGCCGGATGCGCAGCGCGAGCGCTTCGTGCGCGTACGCTGTACGGTGGACGCAAACGGTGCGCCCGTGCTCGATACGCTGCGCCAGCAAGGCGCCGGCACGCTGCAGTCGCTGGTGCAGGCAAGCGGGCTCGCGCGGCTGCCGGCCGGGCGCACCATCGCGCGCGGCGACGCGGTTCCGTACTACGAATTCGCGCGCTGGCTCGCATGAGCGCGAAGTCGACTCTCCATCCGATACGGCGCGTTCGCCCCATTCGCCGCGCCTGTCGCGCGTCCCGGCCGGCGAACTGTATTCCTGCGATTCGGGCGCGATTGTGTCTCTGCCGGCCCAACCCCGCGGACTATGCTCACGATGAGGCTCGTCACGACCTGTGCGCCGATACGTCGGCACACGCACGGCCGAGCGGCGACGCCCCTCCGCTTACTTCATGCAGGCCGACGACCCGATCGTGAATGCCATCGTTTCCGCCGCGCCGGCCGCCGCCGCTTCATCCGGCGACGCATCGCCCGGTGCTTTCCTCCGCCCGTCCGACACGCTCGGCCGTCCGCTGCGCGACCTGCGCCTGTCCGTCATCGACCAGTGCAATTTCCGCTGCGGCTACTGCATGCCGCGCGAAAACTTCGGCGCCGACTACGCGTTCATGCCGTCGTCCGAACGATTGTCGTTCGCGCAACTGGAAAAGATCGCCCGCGCGTTCACGTCGCTCGGCGTCGAGAAAATCCGCATCACGGGCGGCGAGCCGCTGCTGCGCCGTCACCTCGAAGCGCTGATCGAACGGCTCGCCGCGCTGACGACCGTCGACGGCAAGCCCGTCGAAATCGCGCTGACGACCAACGGCTCGCTGCTCGCCGCGAAGGCGCGCACGCTGCGCGACGCGGGGCTGTCGCGCGTGACCGTAAGCCTCGATGCGCTCGACGACACTGTGTTCCGCCGGATGAGCGACGCCGACGTGCCGGTGTCGCGCGTGCTGGCCGGCATCGAGGCCGCGCACGCGGCCGGGCTCGCGCCAGTCAAGGTCAACGCGGTGATCGAGCGCGGCGTGAACGACGACCAGATCCTGCCGCTCGTGCGGCACTTCCGGCACACGGGCGTGGCCGTGCGTTTCATCGAATACATGGACGTCGGCGGCGCCAGCTTCTGGTCCGGCGACAAGGTCGTGCCGGCCGCGCGGATGCGCGAGCTGATCGACGCGCACTATCCGCTCGTGCTCGTCGGCGAACCGGGGCACGACGCCACCGCGATTCGTTGCGCGCACATCGATGGTGCAGGCGAAGTCGGCTTCATCGCGAGCGTGTCGCATCCGTTCTGCGGCACCTGTTCGCGCGCCCGCGTGTCGGCGGACGGCCAGCTTTATACGTGCCTGTTCGCGACGCAAGGCGCCGACCTGCGGCCGTGGCTCGACGATGCGGCGTCGATCGCCGACCTCGCCGCCGCCGTGCGCGAACGCTGGACGCGGCGCGACGACCGCTATTCCGAGCGCCGGGCCGCACGGCCGGCCCGCGCGCCGGGCAAGACCTATCCGACCGTGCGCATGTCGCTCGTCGGCGGCTGACGGGCCGCCGCGCGACACCGGATGCGCCGCCCACTGGAGAACCTGTCATGACGACTTTCACCGAATCCCCCGCCGGGCTGCCGGATGATCCACTGCGTGCCGGCAGCCCCGCGCCGCCCGTCGATGCGGCCGGCACTCACTCCGAATCGGCGCCCGCGATTGCCGCCGGCTTCGAAGTGCGCGTGCAGCATGCGCCGATCGACGCGGGTGCGGAGCTTGCGCCGATCGTTCGCAATCCGAATGTCGGTGCGGTCGTGAATTTTCTTGGGGTGGTACGCAAGGAAGGCGATGTCGACGACGTCGTCGCACTGGAAGTCGAGCACTACCCGACGATGACCGAACAGGCGCTGTGGAGCATCGTCGAGGAGGCGACTGCACGCTGGCGGCTCGAAGCGGTGCGGATCGTGCACCGTGTCGGCCGCATTCCGCTCGGCCAGCCGGTCGTGCTGGTCGTGGTGGCCGCCGCGCATCGTGCGTCCGCGTTCGATGCGTGCGAATTCCTGATGGATTTCCTGAAGACCCATGCGCCGTTCTGGAAGAAGGAGATCCGGCACGACGGCGAATCCGGCTGGGTCGAGGCGAAGGCGCACGACGACCAGGCGATGCGGCGCTGGGGCTGATCGCGCTCGCTTCGCATTTTCCGATTTCGCCGCTCCTTCTAAAGACAACACAATGAAACTGACGATCAAATACTTCGCGAGCATTCGCGAACAACTGGCAATCGATGAAGAAACCGTCGAGATCGATGCCCGCGAACTCACCGTCGACGCGCTGCGCGGCACGCTGGCCGCACGCGACGCGCGCAGCGCGGACGCGCTGCGGATGGACCGCCCCGTGCGGGCGGCCGTGAACCTCGAAATGGTGACCGGGGACTTCGTCGTGCGGGAGGATAGCGAGGTTGCGTTCTTTCCGCCGGTGACGGGGGGATGACGGAACGCGCAGGGTTGCGCGCTTCGATGTAGCCACTTTGCCGAGATCGACGCCCCGACCATGACCGCGGTCGTCGGCGCCGGCCTGGAAAAACAAAGCCGGCACGAGGCCGGCTTCTTCATCGAAATACAACGCACCGCAAACGCCCCTTCATCGCATGCACGCCGCGGCCAGCTTCCCGACCGTGATCACCGCCTGCTCGATCTCCGGCGACCACGGGCTGCTGTAATTCAACCGGATGAAGTTCCGGTAATTGTCCGTGATCGAGAACATGTAGCCGGGGCCGATCGTGATCCCCTGCTCCAGCGCGAGTTGGTACAGCCGCATCGCATCGACCTGCGCAGGCAGCTCGACCCACAGCACATACCCACCCGCCGGGCTCGACATGCGCGTGCCTTCAGGAAAGAACCGCGACACCATCGCGCGCATCAGATTCGCCTGCTGCGCATACGCCTTGCGAATCCGCCGCAGGTGGTGCTCGTAGCCGTCGCGTTCGAGAAACTCCGCGATCGCGAGCTGCGGCAACGACGGCGTCGCGAGCGTATTCAGGAACTTCAGTTTCTCGACCTGATCGCGGTAGCGGCCCGGCAACGCCCAGCCGATCCGGTACGCGGCCGTCAGGCTCTTCGAGAACGACGAGCAATGCAGCACGATCCCGGTCCGGTCGTAGGATTTCAGCGAACTCGGATGTGTGTCGCCGAAATACAGTTCGTTGTACACGCCGTTCTCGATGAGCGGCATCCCGGCCTTCGCTGCGAACTCAACCAGTTCGCGCTTGCGCTCGTCCGGCATCTGGAAACCCAGCGGATTCTGGAAGTTCGGCATCACCATGCACGCGGCGATCGGCTGCGACTTCGCGATCGCGGCCAGCGCCGCGATGTCGATCCCGTATTCCGGATGCGTGGCCACCTCGATCGCCTTCATCCCCATCCGCTCGATCGCGTGCAGCATCGCGTAGAACGTCGGCGATTCCACCGCGATCGTGTCGCCCGGTTTCGCCACCGCCTGCAGACACAGGTTGATCGCTTCTGTCGCGCCGACCGTCACGATGATCTCGTTCGGGTCCACCGACATCCCGTTTTCCAGATAGCGGCGCGCAATCTGCCTGATCAGCCGCGGATGGCCGGGCGGCAGCCCGTCAGTCACGCCCCACAGCGACTTGTCGCGACCCGCCGCGTATGCGTAGCGGTTCAGCTTCTCGAACGGAAACAGGCTCGGGTCCGGATACGGCGAACCGAGCGGCACCGCGTCGTCCGTGCCGATCGAGCGCAACGTCGACAGCACGAGCCGGCTTACATCCACCGACGACGAGATCGCGATCGGCTTCGACGGCCGCAGCTCGCGTACCGGCGCATGACTGTCGTCGCGCCGCAGGTTCACGAAATAGCCCGACTGCGGCCGGCTTTCGAGCAGCCCGCGGCTTTCCAGCAGCAGATACGCATGCAGTACGGTCGTGATGCTGATCCGGTGCTGCTGGCTCGCCTGCCGCACCGACGGAATCCGGTCGCCGTGCCGGTACACGCCCTGGCGGATCAGGCGCTCGATATCGTCCGCGAGTTTTTCATAGAGTTTCATCGCGCGTCTCCCGCCGGCGCGCACGGCGCCGCGCCGCCGTGTACGCCCAATACGCACGTGTTGCGCGTGTTCCGCCCGCCGAGCGGGCCGTCGTGATTCCTGATCTTCCCCTCCGGTTTTGCCTTTTCCATCGCACTGGCTCTCTCTTGAAGATGCGCCGGCAGGGTTCCGGATCAGCTGGATCTGCGGCACTGTGCACTTGATGACCGGATCTTAAGAGAAGAACAGTTGGTGGCGGGTACACACATCGAACGCGCGAACAAGAGTACAGTTCCGCCAGAATCGCGAATCACGGGAAAACTGTACGTCTTATGAAATGGCCGGACGGCCGGTTGGCCGGCATGAGGCAGCCGGATCGGCCTGGAACACCCGCCGCACCGGCGGAGGCACTGCAGGGTTTTCGTCGTGAGAGCCACACGATGCAGTCCACGATCGAACACGCCGCCAGCGTCGTCGCCAACGCTGCACGCACGAAGGCCCCGGCGCGCCAGCGCGATATCGAAACGGAGCGCCAGAACCGCCTGAACCGGTGTCGGATCTACCGCTGGGCGTGATGGCGCGACATCGCCGGCACGTGCTGTCCGCGCGTGTTCTCCGAACCGGCTGCTCAAGGGAGGATCGTGATCGACGCGTGCCACGTGCGCGTCAGCGCGTGGACGGTGCATTGCGCGACCGGCCGCGTGACGCGCGACGGCGAACCGGTCGAGCCGGTGATCGCGCCGCCACCGTCGTCACCGCCACGTGCGGCGCCGTGGGGCTGCCTTATGACGAAGCGCTGCCGCAGCGGATCGTCGACGTCGTCGCGGGGTTGCTCGCCCGAGCCTGCGAGCCGGCAGGCGGCGTCATCGCGCCGCCTGCTGCCGCTGCACCTCCTGCGCTTTCATCTGCAGATACGCGCCCCGCTCCACTTCGTGCAGTTGCTGCGGATACTGCTCGGTCGCGTCGAACCAGCGCGCGAGGCGCTGGTCGATCGGCTTGTCGAGCGTCGCGAGATACGTGTCGATCGCGAGGTAGTAGCGCATCGTGTTGCGCTCCAGCAGCCCGCGCACGCCGCCGACGTACCGCGGCTGTCCGGCCGAGGCTGCACCGACGGTCGTGAACCCGACCTTGTCGCTGCCGACCGTCGCGAGGTAGGTTTTCATCGCCATCCGGCCGACCGTGCCAAAACCATACGAATACGTGAGATGCAGGAACGTGCGCGACGCGCCGACCGGCACGGCCTCGAGCGCGATCCGGTAATCCTTCGTGCCCATCGGGCCGCTGTCGGCGGTCAGGTCGACCTGGAAATAATCGGGCGTCGCGGCCGCCACGCGATAGCGGAACTGCACGCGATAGGTGTCCGACAGCTTTTGCTCGATCTTGCGGCCGAGGTTCACGTCGAGCACCGGGCCGTTGCCGCTGCTCGACGCGTGACAGTACTTGGTGTTCAGGTGCAGGATCAGCACCGCGCACCAGTTCGCGGGGCCTTGCGCGGGATCGTTGAGCTGGCCGTTCACGGCCGCGAACGGATAATCGACGACCGCGTAGATGTCGCCCTTCAGCGACGACGACGCTTCCGACGATTCGAGCACCACGGGCCGGTGAAACGCGTTGTCCTTCAGTTGGGGCCCAAGGCTGCGGTAGCGGTCGAGCAGCGCGGCCGCGCCGCTCGCGCCCTCCGCGCCGAACGACAACGCGCTCCAGCCGACACACAGAGTCACGACGAGCGCGTGCCATGCGCGGCGCGCCGGCCGCGTGCCGCGCGCAAATCCGGATGTCTCCATGCTGGTACTCCCTGGCGCACGATGGTCGCGTGCATGTGTCACAGAATACGCCTGCCCGCTACGCGGCGTGGCGCGGCATGCGGCGCGATCGTCATCGGCTGCGCTTCACCGGCAGCGGCAGTTGCGCGGCGGTGATCCGGATCAGCGTCGCCAGCCATTCGCGGTCGTCCCAGCGATCGCCGGCAATGACGAGATGCGGCTTCGCGGTCGGATACGGCGGGGCTTCGTCGCACGCGCCGAGATACGCGCGGCCTTCGGGCGTCGGCTTGACGAACAGCCGGTCGTCACAGACGAGCGCGACCATCCTGCCGTCGCAATAGATACCGTATTCGCCGAACATCTTGCGGGCCGATACCGTACCGGCCGCCGCGATCTGCTCGACGATGAAATCGACCGTGCGCTGGCTCGACGCCATGTGAATCTCCGGGATCGAAACATCGTCTGACCGGAGCCGATGCCGCGTGTTCAACTCATTTGTCGATACCGAACGCGCTCGACATCTGTCGCGCCCGCTTCACGTCGTCGCCATGCAGATAGATCGACGTCGTCGAGATCGATGCATGCCGCAGGTTGTCGCGCACCGTCGTCAGCTCCGCGCCGCGCGCCAGCGCGTGGGTCGCATGCGTATGGCGCATCCAGTGCGGGCTCGCCTGGCGCAGCTTGTGCGCGAGCGCCGGGTGGTCGGCTTCGACGGCATCGGCCGTCTGCGCGAAGAAACGCTGCATCACCTTCCACAGCCGCACACTCGTGATCGCGGCCGCGTCGTCCTCCGCGAGGCGCGGAATCAACGGCGTATCGGGCCGCCAGCGCGCCGGCGTGACCGGCAAGCGGCGCGCGACCAGATAGCGATCGAGCGCCGTGCGCGCGAGCGGCGGCAGCGCGACGCGGGCGGCCTTGCTGCCCTTGCCGATCACCTTCAGCCACGCGTCGCCGTGCGCGTCCGTCTCGATGTCGCCGAGCGTCGCGCCGACCAGTTCGCTCGCGCGCAGCCCGGTCGCATAGCCGAAATCGAGAATGAAGCGCAATCGTTGCGCGGCGGCCGGCGTCCATCCCGACTGCTGCGCACCGTCGCCCGCGCGCTGGCCGAACTCGAGCCCGTCGGCGATCGTGCGGACCAGCAGCCACTCGCCTTCGGTGAACGCATGCGACGTATCGAGTGCGGTCGCGCCGCGCGTGTCGCGCACCTTGACGCCCGCAAACGGATTCGCGAGCAGGTAGCGCTGCTCGATCAGCCAGCGGAACAGCGCGCCGAGCACCGACAGCGTGTACGCGGCCGACCGCGCGGACAGCGCACCGGAGAACGGCCGCCAGTCGGGCGCGCCGCGCGGCCGCACGGGCCCGACCCAGCGCTCGTGCGGCGTCGGCCGCCGGATGAACGCGCGATACGCGAGCGCGTCCTCGGTCGTCAGCGACGACAGCGCGCGGCCGCGCTCGACGATCGCCCACAGAATCAGCCGCTCGGCCTCCTTGCGGTACGCGCGCCGCGTCGCGGGCGATTCGTGCAGCGACAGCCACGCGTGCACGGCCGCGTAATCGTTGTCCGCGTCGAGCGTGCTGGTCGCGCGCGGTGCGCGGAACGTGCCGGCCGAGCCGTCGACTTCGTGCGGCAGCTTCAGGTGTTCCCACGGCACGATGCTGCCTCGCGGCGCCGCGGCGATCAGCGCGCGCGCCCGTTCGGTCAGGTGCGGATGCGCGGCGAAGAACGCCTCGATGCGCCGCGCGCCGGCCATGCCGAGGCCCGCGATCGCCCGCCACCACTGGCGCCGACGCGGGATCCGCACCGTCAGGTCGGCGAGCGTCGCGATCCCGTGCGCACGCAACGCAACGACCGCGCGCGCCGGCAGCCACAGGCCGACGTCGTCGCTGATTTGCGGTGCCGGCGCGCGCGCATGACGCAGTTGGGCGATCGCGTCGGTGGCCGCTTTCGCCTCCCGCAAACGCTCACCGTCCGGATGGCCGAGCCGTTCCGCGAGATCGGGGCGGCCGACCTGCCGCGCGACGCGCACGAGGCGACGGCGAATCGCACCGATCACGCCGCGCGCCGAGCGCCCGCCGCCGAGCCGGTCGGGCAGGTAGCGTTCGACGGCCTGACGCACGGTCATGCCCGCGTACCACGCGCGCAGCGCGGCCAGTTCGTCGGCGTCGGGAAAGCCTGCGGGCGCAGGCGCGGAATCGGCGGAAAGCGGTGCAGTGAGGCGCGGTTTCATGGGCGCCAGTTTGACAGAAGCGCCGAGCGGGCGGCAACGTTGAAGCGGCTGATGAGCCAGATCGAGCAGGACGGCACGAATGCGCGGCGACGACACGCGACCACGCGAAATCACGGCGGCGCCACGGCTGTCGCCGGTCGTCGCGAAACCGCGGTCCGACGTGCGCCGCCACCTTGCCCGCCCGCGTCAATCCTCGCCTTTCGGCCCCGGGTTCAGCATCACGACGAAGCCGGCGACGCCGACGATCAACGCAAGCGCGCCGCCGCGCAGCGCCGTCGCGGCATCGAACAGCAGGCCCGTCACGACGGCCATCATCCCGGCGAGCGACACGAACACCGCGATCGCCGCGACGACGATCCGGTACTGGCGGCGTATCATCGCGCGCGCCGCGTCATGCCGCGGCCGCGGCCGCGGCGGCCGGCGCGTCGGCGTCGTCGCCGCGAATCAGCAGCACCGGGCACTTCGAGCCGCGCACGAAACGCTCGGCGACGCTGCCGAGCAGCACGCGCCGGATGCCGCGCCGCCCGTGCGTACCGACCACCGCGAGGTCGATCCCGTGCTCCTTCACATAGCGTTGCAGGCGTTCCGCGACGTCCTCGCCGATGCTCTCGGTCTCGACGAGTTCGGCTTCGCCCTTCGCGCCGGCCAGCGCGATGACCTGTTCGGCTTCGCGCAGCACCTTGCGCCCGTCGTCGCGGATTTCCTCGACGAGCGCGTGCGGATCGAGACGGCCTGCATACGTAAACAGCACCGACTTGTCGACCACGTACACCGCGCTGACGTGCGTGTCGCCCGCCAGCGCCACCTTCACGGCCTCGGCAAGCGCCTGTTTCGACGAAGCGCTGCCGTCGACGGCCACCATGATTTTCTCGTACATGCGAACCTCGCTGGGGTGAGTTGCCGCGCGCGGTCGCGCACGGCCATGCCACCATCATCGGCCGGCAGCAGGTGCGGATGTTGACGACGGTCAAGCCCCGGCGATACCGGCGCATGCGGCAAAGCGACGCGACGGGAAGCGGGCGGCTTGCGTCATCGGCCCGCGCGAACCGGGCCGGCGATGCATGCGCCGCTGCCCTTTCGAGCGCCCATCGCGCCGAAGGCGCTATCATCGACTATGCGACTTTCGTCCGGCCCTTTTTTGCCGGCCCCACTTTCAACTCGCTCAACCGACATGACAACGACTACCGAACGCGTGGACGGCGCCGCCCAGCATCTCGTCGCCGCCCGCCATGCCGGCTCGCCCGGCCCGCTGTTGCCCGATGCACTGCGCCCCGACGACATCGACACCGCTCTGGCGATCCAGCAGCGCGTGGCCGACCTGCTCGGCGAACCCGTCGGCGGATGGAAATGCGCGCTGCCGCCGCCCGATCGCGTGATCCTCGCGCCGATCTTCGCGTCGACGATCCGCGAAGCCGATGCGCCGTACCGCGTCGTCGGCGGGCCGATCGTGCGGATCGAGCCGGAAATCGCGTTCGTGCTCGATCGCGACCTGCCCGCGCGCGAGCAGCCGTATGACGAAGGCGCGGTGCGCGCGGCGATCCGCGAAGTGCGCATCGTGCTCGAGGTGCTCGGCTGCCGCTATGCGGAGCCGGCGCGCGCGTCGAAGTTCGAGCTGCTGGCCGACGGGCAATTCAACCAGGGGCTGTGCGTCGGCCCGGTCGTGCCCGACGGGTTGACCGTGCCGCTCGCGACGCTCGCGCTGTCGTTCGAAGGCGCGCTGAACCGCACGATCGACGGCAGCCATCCGGACGGCGATCCGCTGAAGCCGCTGGTATGGCTCGTCAATTTCCTCGCGTCGCGCGGCGATGCGGTGCGCGCCGGCCAGATCGTGACGACCGGCTCGTACGCGGGCGCGATCGACGTGCCGCTCGGCGATGCGCTGACGGTGCGCTTCGGCGAGCTCGGCAGCCTGTCGGTGACGTTGACCGCGTGACGGGTCAGGTCTCTTTCACGCCCGGACCGCCATGTCGCTGACACCGCTTCCCGCCCTGCTCGACGCCACCCTGCGCGCCGTCGCGCGCCGTTACCGGCTGCCGCCGCTCGAGCGCGCGGCGTCGCTGACCGACGCGACGAATCCGGCCACCGCGCTGGCGATCGTGATCGAGGAAGCGCGCAGGATGCGGGCGGACGGTCACGCGCCCGGCGGCGACTTGCGGCAGCGCTTCATCGATGCGCTCGCGCGGATGATCCGCGACGCGATGGATTCGTCATCCGGCGATCCGTCGTTTCAGGCGTCGGTGCTGCGTCACGATGCACCGAACGTGCGCGAATACGCGTCGTTGTCCGCGCACGCCGAGCAGGACCGGCGCGCGCTCCACTCGGCCGTCAATGCGATCGCGCACCCGGCCAAGCTCGAGCGCAGCGCACAGGCCTGGCAACGCGACGGCCTCGCGCGCCTGCATGCGGCGGCGACCGCGGCGTCGTGGGCCGAGCTGCACGCGGCGCTCGCGCAACTGCTCGCACTGCCCGAGATGGCGACCGACGCGGCGTTCGAGCAGGACATCGTCAAACTCAAGGACAGCCCCGCGCTCGAACGCATGCTGCGGCTCGATGCGCTGGCCGCGGACGAGGGCGTCCGCCGCTACCGCGCGCTGTGGGTCCGTCAGGGCCCGCTCGTCGGCAGCACCGTCGCCGTCGCGCAGGGCGTCGCGTCCCAGCAGCGCGGCGCTGCCGTCGAAGCGCTGGCGGCGCAGGCGCTCGACGCACTGGCGCGCAGGCTCGACGCGGTGGACGAGCAGCGCACCTACCGCGTCGTCACGTCGATGCGCGTGCCGTCGTCGATCCCGGGCCGGCACGACCGCGCGAAAACCGAATGGGATGCGATCCTGCTCGAACGCGCGCACGGCAACGACCCGGCGCCCGCATGGAACGTGCGCTTCCTGGTCGAAGCGAAGGCCTCCGCGGATGCCGCGACGACCGATCTGCCGCGGCTGCTGCGCGGCCTGACCCTGCTCGCGCAAGCGGCCCCCGACACGGTCTATGCATTCGAGACGCACCAGGGCACGGTGCGCGTGCACGGCGCATCGCTGCATGCGTTGACGACCGACGAAGCGGCGCTGCCACGGGAGGTGCTGTATTGCTGCGACGCGTCCGCGGATGCGACACCGCGGCTGCTGAGCGCCGCGAGCCGGATGCAGCTGCTGTCCGCGCAGGCGAGCCTCGAATACGCGAGCGCGCTCGTGCAACGGCCGGATGCCGATCCGGGCGGCCTCGGCGTCATCTGGCACGCGCTGCTGACCCTGCCGCAATGGCAGGCCGTTCTGCATCAGTACCCGTCGTTACGGCAGGTCCGCGAACTGATGGTGGCCATCGACGATTTGCGCGCCGCGCTCGACGAGATGGACGACGGAGGCATCGCCAGCAGCGTGTGCGCGTGATGCGCGATCACGACCGGCGCGCGACGCCCACGTGCTGCCCGCTCAGTTGGTGAGCACCCCGAACGGCAGCGTCCACCCGGCCAGCCGGCCGCCGTCGCCCCAGCGCGCATCGGTCGCACCGCACGGCAGCAGGATCGGCGCGGCCGCGCACTCGAGCGTCTCCTTCGGCGTGTGGCCGAATTCCGCCTTGAACAGCCGATGGAAATACTTCTCGTCGGGAAAGCCGTGCGCCCACGCGATTTCCGCGATGCGCTGATGCCAGCGCTGCGGATCGCCGAGCACGTGATACGCGTGACGCAAGCGCCGCCGCGTGATCTGCCGCATCACGCCGCCCTCTTCCTTGAACAACTGATAGAGCCGCGCCCGCGACACGCCGATGTCACGGCAGATCCGTTCGGGCGTGAGGTCCGGCTCCAGCAGATGCATGTCGATGTAGTGACGCACGCGGTCGACCAGCGCATGCTCGATCAGGCCGCGAGCGTCGTTCAACGCCTGCGCGGTCGGCGACACCGCCGCGGCCAGCAGCAACAGCATCGATTGCACGATGCTCGGCACGTCCTGCATGCGCAGGTTCGGCAGGTTCCGGAACAGCGACAGCATCTGGTCGGCGACGAGCCGGCCCACGCCGCTCGTCAGCGTCTGGCCGTGCGCCTGCGCGGCATGGCTCGGCAGCAGGTAGCGGGGCACGACGAGGCTGATCACGTCGCCGGCCTCGACCTTGCAGTCGTTGATCTGCGCGACGTCGTAGACGAACAGGTCGCCCGCGCCCTTGATCAGCTCGGGGCCGCCGGTCTGGCTCGCGAGCCGACCGCCGAGCAGCAGCGTGAAGCGGATCGAATCCTGCCCGTCGAGCCGGATCCGCCGCGGCGTGCGGCGAACCGTATAGGTCGGCGCGCGCGAGTGCCAGTGCCGGCCCGACAAGATCAGCGGGCCGAGCGCCGCGCCGCTGGCTTCCGCGTCGCACGGGCCGTGGCCGCCGTCGTCGTCGAGCCGGTAGTCGCACAGCATGTCCTTGACCCAGACGTGGAACCGGTCCGGCTCGGGGTAGTCGGTCGTGCGGAACTTGAAAACAGGGACAAATGCAGCTTGATCCATGACAGTTTTTTATCGAACCGGCGGGTCAGGAAAGAATCGGTTCGTCGATTATCGGACCAAATTGCGCGGGCGCAAGGCCCACGCGATGCATCGTCTCCCTAAGCGATCGACCGACGCCCGACGCCTGGCGCGGTCGTCATCGCGCCCATCAACGTTGCGGATGACATTCCCAGTTGTTGTACGTCGGCCGATCGATCGGCGTGAGCCCCGGAATCATGAACACCGTACAGCCGAAACGCCGCCCCTTGCCGGTCGTCGCGTCGTAACTCACCTTCTGGCCGCCGAGCCCGTCCTTCTTCCCGTACTGGACGTTGGCGATCGTGATCTCGTCCGACGACGCGAGCCCGAGCGTCTTCGCGGTCGACGTCTGGACGTCGACCATGTTCATCTGCGTCGAGCCGCACGCGGCAAGCACGAGGCCGGCGGCCGTGATGCCCAGCGCGGTCCGTACGGTGTAATACAAGGTTTGCTTCATGGTTTCTCCTTCGATTTCCCAATGCGAGGCGCTTACGTGCCCGGCGTATAAAAACTGGCCTGGATCTGGCTGCCGATCGTCGCGACGTACGATTGCCAGAGCAGCGCCATCGCTCCCGTCGCGTTGACGGCCAGCGCCGGCCACGACGCGCTCTGCGGCGCCACCGTCGACGCGCTCCACGCGCCCTTCCGGTAGCTGGCCGCGACGACCGCCGACGCGCCCGGCAAACCGGTGTCCTGCCATGCGGCCGTCACGTTGCCGCCCGCATCGACCACGAGCGGCGGGTACTGGATTGCCGCGCCGTTCAGGTGTTCCGTCAGCCGCTGCAACGGCCCCCAGTTGCCGCTTGCATCGGACACGCTTACTTGCAGCGCCGCGCCGCCTTCCGCCCACATCGCGGCCGCCACGCCGTTTTCGTTGACGGCCAGCATCGGCGTCGCGATGAAGCCGGTCGGCTCGACGATGGCAGGCGCCACGGGTTGCGACGGCTGCCATCCGGCGCCGGACACATAGCGTTGCGACATCGTGGTGGTGGTGAGCTTCCCGCCCGTCACGTCGAGCTGCCCCCAGAGCAGCGTGATGTTGCCCTTCGCGTCCATGCCGGCCACCGGCGAGATGATCGTCGTGAACAGGCTCGTGTTCGATACGGCCTGGTTGACGTCGGTCCAGCCGTTGGCCGCGTCGTACGTGGCCGTCCACAGCGCCGAGTGCGTATGGTTGGTCTGCCGCCACGCGAGCACGGCGCGGCCGGACGACAGGACCGAAATCATCGGCCCCACGTTGTCGGTGTCGCCCGTCACCGCGCCCGGCCCGGTCTGCACCGGCATCTGGATCAGCGCCGTCGGCGACCACTGTCCGGACTGCGTGTAGCGCGTCCACGCGATACGCGTATCGAGCAGGCTGATCGACTGCGTCCACGCGACGAGCGCGTTGCCCTGGCCGTCGATCCCGGCCGAATAGGTCGACCCCGTCACGTCCGGCCCGACTTCGAACGCCGCGCCCCAGCCGCCGGCCGGGCTGTACGGGCGCGCCCACAGCGCATACGTGTTCGGACCCGGCATCCATTCGGTCCAGAACGCGACGGCCTGCCCGCTCGCGTTGCCGACCACGCGCGACGGGCTCGAACTCGTCGTGTTCATCGAATGCGAGCCGTCGCCCGTGTCGAGCCGCGTCGCGGTTCCCCAGCCCGAGCCCGCGGCATAGCGCGCGCCCCACATCTCGTTGCCGTTCGCGCCGGCCGGACCGTTGGTCATCCACGTGGCGAGCGCATTGCCGTTCGCGTCGATCGTCACGCTCGGGGCGCCCTCCGGCCCCTTGCCGTCCACCGCGGCGGCCGTCGACCAGCCGGCCTGCGGCTGCGTGGCGCCGCCGCCGGTCGGGTCGCCGGTCGACCCGCCGCCGGGCGACGTCGAGCCGGACGGCGAACCGGGGTTGCTCGACGTCGACGACGACGCACCGCCGTTCGTCGCGACATCGTCGCCGCCGCATGCGGTCAGTGCGAGCGCGGCCGCCATGACCATCCATGTAATGGGTTTCATCGGGATCCTCTTGTTTTCATTTGTCGGCGTACTCTCGTCTGCCGTCGAGCGGATACGACACATCGTTTCGCCCGTAAAATTATTAAGTCATGCTATTGAACGAGCGTGGAAACCGGCATTTTTCCGCGTCCCTTTCATGATCGATTCCGTCGTGCGGATCGACGCGTACGTCGCTTTCGGCAGCCCTCCCCCGTCATGCAGCGCGGCCCCCGTCAGGTCGTCCATCGTCGGACGTCCGCCACTGCCGGCTGCATCTTAATTCAAGCGATCCGGATTCAAGGTGGCGTTGCGTCCACACTGAGTGGATTTCCGTTTCGAGGGAGCTTGCCCCCCGGCGCGGCTGGCAGGCCGGCACACTGCCGGTCATGACGGCCCGTGAGGTACGATACGCGCCGGGACAAAACACCCCCTGAGAGAACCGGCCGTCGCGGCCCCCTACCCGACACAAGAAAAATGCGAAGAAACCCGACGCTGAACCGAACCCTGCTTGCCGCGCTGGCGGCCAGCCTGCTGTGGACGCCGACCGCCCATGCAAGCGGAGACGACGGCTGCTACGTGCCGAACACGCTCCGGCAGACTTCCTACTCGTGCGGCAACGTACCGATGCTGACGCCCGCCAACGACACACGCATCAATGCGATGCTGATGATGGTCGACAGCGGCAAGGTCGCGCAGGTGTTTCCCGATCCGAAGACCATCCCGGCGAAAGAGCGGATCGACCGGATCGTCGTGCCGTTCCCGATGGACTTCTCCGGATGGATCGACATCGGCCAGAAGGTGCCCGACAGGACCGGCGGCGGGGCCGATGCCGATGCCGATGCCGATGCGTCGTCGAACCGGTACGCGGACGGCGAAGGCAGCATCTGCCGCAGCATGAGCGCGGGTGCGGCCGCGTTCAACGACGCAGTGGGCGGCGCCGGCGGCCTGCCCGCCGACGAGGCCGCCCGCCTGCGCGCGGCGCGCGCGGACATCGCGCAGAAAACCTGCGCCGCGGGCGGCGCGAGCGCCGCGTGGACGAAGCCGCCGGTCAAGTCGCCGCTCGGCCAGCAGTTCGCCGCGTACCTCGACGGCACGAACGCGTTCTACCGCGCCGACTTCCTCACCGCGACCCGCGCGTTCGCGAACGCATCGCACAGCGCGGACCCGTGGCTGAAGGAAACCGGCCTCTACATGGCCGGGCGCGCGCAGTTGAACGCCGCGCAGGCCAACGCATTCGACAACGACAGCCCGACGCCGACGCGCGCGCGCGTGACGAAGGTATCGCTCGACGCGGCGAACACGGTGTTCCGGACCTACCTGAAGGTGTATCCGAAGGGGCGCTACGCGGTGTCCGCGAGCGGGCTGTTGCGACGGGTCGCGTGGCTCGGCGGCAACGTCACGCAGCAGGCCGACCTGTACGGTCATGCGCTCGCGCGCTGGTCGCCGGCGACGTCGAACGTGCCGCTGATGCAACTGGCGAACGAACTCGACAGCAAGCTGCTGTTCGGCCCGGAATTCGACGCGCGCCAGATCCAGTCGCCGACCGTGCTCGCCACCGTCGACCTGCAGCGCATGCGCGCATCGGACAGCAGCGATGCGAGCCGCAAGCCGATGACGCTGGACGAGCTGCAGGCGCAGAAGCCGCGCTTCGCGAACGCGCCCGCGCTGTACGACTACCTGCTCGCGACCTGGTACGTGCAGCTCGGGCACAAGCCGGACGCCGCCCTCGACCTGCTGCCGCAGACGCCCGCCGCACCGCTCGACTACTTCGGGCTGAGCCAGCAGGCGCTGCGCGGGTTCGCGCTGGAGGACAGCGGCCAGAACGACAAGGCCCGCCAGCTGTGGCGCGACCTGATCCCGCTCGCGACGTTCCGCTTCCAGCGCGAAATGCTGGAACTCGCGCTCGCGATCAACCTGGAGCAGGCCGGGCTCGTCAACGACGTGTTCGCCGACGATTCGCCCGTGCAGAACGCCGCGATCCGCGGGGTGCTGCTGCAGCGCGCGGCCAATGCCGACCTGCTGCGCGCGCAGGCGCAGAATCAGGCGACCACCGGCGCGCTGCGCAGCACCGCGCTGTACACGTTGCTGTACAAGGAACTCACGCGTTCGCACTACGCGGACTTCCTCGCCGATACCGCGCTGGTGCCCGGCACGCCCACGGATCCGTTGAAGCCGTTCGTCGCGGCCGGCGCGAAAAACGAAGACGGCTACACGTGCCTGTCGGCGCGCGACGTCGCCGCGACGCTGCAGCAGAATCCCGCCGATCCGAAAGGGCTGAACTGCCTCGCCGATTTCGTGCGGCTGCATCCGCCCGCGTCCGGCCTCGAAAGCGATCCGGCGCCGTCGTGGGTCCGCAATGCGTCCGGCACGACCGCCCCGCGCGTGCCGCCGACGCTCGGCGCGGCGCCGTCGCAGTTCGCGGGCAAGCCGTACGAGCGGATGTCGAGCTACGTGACGGTGATGGCCGATACGCAGGCGAACCCGAACGACCGCGCGTACGCGTTCTACCGCGCGATCAAGTGCTACGCACCGGGCGGCTCCAACGAATGCGGCGGCAAGGACGTGCCGAAGAGCACGCGCAAGCGCTGGTTCGACACGCTGAAAACCGCCTATCCGGGCAGCCCGTGGGCGCAGAAGCTTCGCTACTACTGGTAAGCGCCACATGAAGCGCATCGCGTGCATCGCGCTGCTGCTGGCCGCGCGTGTCGCGCTGGCCGGCACCGTCGACGCCGCGCGGTACGACGCGTTCTGGCTGTGGGCGGGCGTGAAGCCGCAGGCGGTCGTGCGCGGTGCGCGCATCGTCTACGTGCTGCAAGGCCAGATCGAAGCGTCGCCGCGGGACGAGTCGCAAGTGCGCGTGATCGCGCAGGGCGTCGCGCTGCCGCCCGCGCCCGACGCACGCGTGTGGCTCGTCTATCGGGCGCATACGCTGCGCTGGACGCCGCGCGTCACGCGGATCATGCTCGCGCAGCTCGCACGCTGGCGCGCGTCGGGCCGCACGATCGCCGGCATCCAGATCGACTTCGACGCCGGTACGCGCCATCTGCAGGATTACCTCGCGTTCCTGCGCACGCTGCGCGATACATTGCCCGCCGATTGCCTGTTGAGCATCACGGGGCTGCTCGACTGGAGCAGCCGCATCGATACCGACCAGGTCAACCAGCTCAAGGGCATCGTCGACGAGGTGGTCGTGCAGACCTACCAGGGCCGCTGCACGATTGCCGACTACGCGGCCTATCTGCCGCGCGTCGCGCGGCTGCAACTGCCGTTTCGCATCGGCGTGATCCAGGGCGGCGAGTGGGACGCGCCGCCGTATCTCGCGTCGAATCCGTGGTTCCGCGGCTACGTCGTGTTCTTGCGCAACGGGTAGCGGTCAGCGGGCGCAAACACGGCGGGGCGATCGGCTGCCGTAGCCAACGCCGCGGCCGGATCGCCTGTTTTCAATCGCGGCGCCGCCCGCCGCAGCGGGCCGGCGCCGCCATCATTACGCCCGCACGAACGCGAGCAGGTCGGCGTTGAGCACGTCCGCGTTGACCGTCAGCATCCCGTGCGAGTAGCCGGGGTACGTCTTCAGCGTGCCGTTCTTCAACAGCTTGACCGACTTCAGCGCGGAATCCGCGATCGGCACGATCTGGTCGTCCTCGCCATGCAGCACGAGCGTCGGAACGGAGATCGATTTCAGGTCTTCGGTCTGGTCCGTTTCCGAAAACGCCTTGATGCCGTCGTAATGCGCCTTCGCGCTGCCTTCCATCCCCTGCCGCCACCAGTTGCGGATCACGCCCTGATGCACGGTTGCACCTTCGCGGTTGAACCCGTAGAACGGGCCGCTCGGCACGTCGAGGAAGAACTGCGCGCGATTGTCGGCGAGCGCTTTCCGGAAGCCGTCGAACACCTCGAGCGGCAAGCCTTCGGGGTTCGATTCGGTTTTCAGCATCAGCGGCGGCACCGCGCTGACCAGCACGGCCTTCGCGACGCGGCCGGCCGGCTCGCCGTGCTTCGCGACGTAGCGCGCCACTTCGCCGCCGCCGGTCGAGTGACCGATATGCACCGCATTGCGCAGGTCGAGCGCCTCGACGACCGCGAACGCATCCGCGGCGTAATGATCCATGTCATGGCCGTCCGAGACTTGCGCCGAGCGGCCGTGGCCGCGGCGGTCGTGCGCGATCACGCGATAGCCGTGCTGAACGAAGAACAGCAGTTGTGCATCCCAGTCGTCGCTGGACAGCGGCCAGCCGTGATGAAACATGACGGGCTGCGCGTCCTTCGGGCCCCAGTCCTTGTAGAAAATCTCGACATTGTCCTTCGTGGTGACGTATGGCATCGCGGTGCTCCTGTGAGGTGGATGAACGTGGCGAACGGGCCGCCGCCATTATCGGCTTTATTGTGAAACCGCGACGCCATCGTGCAATGCAATGGCCGATCATCCACTAACAGGAACGAACGACGCCGCGCCCGTCAGCCGTCCGTCGACACCGTCACGGCTTCCCACGCGCGGATTTCGTCGTCCAGCGCCGCCAGCTTGTCGCGCACGAGGCGCAGCGCGTCGCTGCCGAGCAGCAGATGCGCCGGCGGATGGTCCGCTGCCATCACGGCGAGCATCGCCCGTGCGGCCTTCGCGGGATCGCCCGGCTGCTTGCCGCTTTTTTCCTCGCGCGCGCGGCGGATCGGATCGAACAGCGCGTCGTAGTCGGCGATCGAGCGCGGCGTGCGCGCCATCGAACGGCCGGCCCAGTCGGTGCGGAACGAACCCGGCGCGACGGCCGTCACCGCGATGCCGAACGGCTCGAGCTCCTTGCCGAGGGTCTCGGAAATGCCCTCCAGCGCGAACTTGCTGCCGCAGTAGTACGCGATGCCCGGCATCGTGATGTGCCCGCCCATCGACGTGATGTTCAGGATGCGGCCGCGCCGGCGTTCGCGCATGAACGGCACGACGGCCTTCATCATCGCGACCGCGCCGAACACGTTCACGTCGAACTGCCGCCGCATCTCGTCCAGCGGCGACTCCTCCATGATCCCTTCGTGCCCGTAACCCGCGTTGTTCACCAGCACGTCGACGGGCCCGACGTTCGCCTCGATGTCCGCGACGACGCCGTCGATGCGCTCGAAGTCGGTCACGTCGAGCACGCGCGCGACGGCCGCCTGCGCGGACAGCGCTTCGAATTCGCGCGCCGCCTGCGCGCTGCGCACCGTGCCGACCACCGTGTGACCGGCGGCCAGCGCTTCCTGGGCCAGCGCGCGGCCGAAACCGCTGCTGACGCCGGTAATGAGCATGATGTTGCCGGATGCCATGCGAGCTTCTCCCGAATGTGGATTGAAGCGTGCATACTAGTCTGACGAACGACGCCGAATAAGCCCGATTCCGCTTATTTTCTTGCACAAAACTATGAGCACCGCACCCGTCTCCACCCGACCTCCGGCGCTGTCGCCGCGTGACCGAAAGCGCCTGGTGACGCTGCTGCGCGCGCTGGCGCCCGACGAAGGCTACAACCTGACCGCGCTGCCGAGCGTGCGCGTCCTGCGCTCGAACCGCGCGCTGTCGCGCACGCCGGTGCTGTACGACCCGGGCATCGTGATCGTGTGCCAGGGATCGAAGCGCGGTTACTTCGGCGGCGAGCGCTATCTGTACGACGAACACCATTACCTGGCCGTCTCCGTGCCCGTTCCGTTCAGCATGGAAACCGACGCGACGCCCGAGCGCCCGCTGCTCGCGCTGTACCTGCACCTCGATTTCACGCTGGCCGCCGAACTCGCCGCGCAGATCGACCGCGCCGGCGTCGCGGAAACCGTGCAGGCGCCGAAGAGCATGATGTCGACGCCGATGGATGATGCGATGCACGCATCGGTGCTGCGTTTCGTCGACGCGATGCAGCGGCCGCTCGACGCCGCGGTGCTCGGCCCGGCGCTGCTTCGCGAGCTGTATTTCCGCGTGCTGACCGGCGCGCAGGGCAACGCGATGCGCGGCGCGCTGGCGATGCGCGGGCAATTCGGCCGGATCGGGCGATCGTTGCGCATGATCCACGCCGATTACGCGCGGCCGCTCGACGTGTCGCAACTGGCCGGCGAAGCCGGCATGAGCGTGCCGAGCTTTCACAGTCACTTCAAGGCGATCACGCAGGTGTCACCGATGCAGTACCTGAAATCGACGCGCCTGCATCAGGCGCGGTTGTTGATGGTGCGGCAGGACCTGACGGCGGAAGCGGCCGGCTACGCGGTCGGCTATACGAGCCCGTCGCAGTTCAGCCGGGAATTCAAACGCCTGTTCGGCTTGACGCCGGCGAAGGAAGCGCAGCGCATGCGCGCGAACTTCGCGATTCCGGAAGCGTTCGACGATGCGAGGTTCGTGTCGTCGCATTGATACGTGCGGAAACCGGCCGCGACGCACGCGTTCATCACGCCGCATCGAGCGTCAGGCCGGCCAGCGACGGTCACGCCGCCAATGTCCTGCGGCCGATCCGCCCGGCAGCAGCCGCCGGCACGTTCGCCGTTCGCGTATTGCTGCGGCCGATCCGCATTCAGCAGCGCGGCGAACCGGAACGCGACAATTTCCCCGGCTCAACCGACGGACGTCGGTTCGCCCGCGGCATCGGCGCTCAGGCGTGCTGCCCCGACCCACGCGGCCGCCGTCACCGCACCGGCCGCGACGATCATCATCGCGCCCCACCCGATCCGTTCGACGAGCATGCCTGCCGCTGCGGCGCCGCCGGCGCCGGCCGCGTAATACAGCGTCAGGTATGCGGCGTTCAACGCACCGGCGCGCGCCGGCTGAATCGCCACGACACGGGCCTGGTTCGCGACCTGGGCGGCGAAACAACCGGCATCGAACAGCGCGAGCCCGACGCCCAGCCAGCCCGGATGACCGAGCGCAACGCCAAGCAGCAACGTGGAAAGCGCAGCCACGGCGAGCCCGCCCCCGATCACCGCACGATCGCCGAAGCGATCCGTGAGCTTGCCGGCCCCCCGAGTCGCGCCCAGGCCGAGCACGCCGGCGAGACTGTATGCGCCGATCGCGGCCGCCCCGAGGTTGTACGGCGGTGCGGCCAGACGAATCGCCAGTCCCACCCACACCAGATTGAACGCGAAGAACCACAGCATGCCGGCGCCGGTGCGGCGCCTCAATGCGGCGCTGTCGCGCAACAGCCGCGGAATCGCGCCGATCGTGGCAGCGCGGCCGGAACGCCCTTCGGGGCGATCGCCGGGCAACAGCACGCCGCTGCCGACGGCCGCCAGCGTCACGCAGCCGGCCAATGCGAGCAGCGCGCCGCGCCATCCGCACCATTGCGACAACGCGCCGCCGACGAAACGGCTCAGCAGGATCCCGGCGGAAATCCCCGCGGAGACGACGCCCATTGCCCCGCCGCGCCGCTGCGGGTCTGCGTGCTTCCCGACGACCGCGCTGCATTGCGCGGCGACCGTCGTGGCCGCCCCCACCAACACGAAGCAGGCATCGAGCGCGAGCGGCGTCGACGACAGCGACGCGCACGCGAGCAATATCGCGAGCACGCCCAGTTGCGCCGGAATGAGCGTGCGCGGACCGAACCGGTCGACCAGGGGAACCAGCAGCGCAAGGCCGGCCAGATAGCCGAGCATCGTCACGGACGCGAGGGTCGCCATCCGCGCGGCCGGCACGCCGAAGTCGTCGGCCATCGCCGACAACGACGGCTGCAGCGCATAGCCGTTGGCGATCGCGACGCCCGCCGCGAGCGCGAGCATCGCGATCGCGGGGCGGGACAGGGACGCGTGCGGGCCGGCGACCGTCATGCGGCGGTCCGGACCGCGATCGCCTCGACCTCGACGCGAATCTCGGGATCGACGAACGGCAACGCATGGACCAGCGAGAACGCCGGCCGGATATCGCCGTAGATCTCGCCGTGCGCCCGCGCCGCGTCTTCCCAGTGGTCGAAATCCGCGACCACCAGCCGGCTCTGGACGACATCCGACAACGCGAATCCGCTGTCCGCGAGGACCTTGCCGAGCGTCGCCAACGCATCGCGCGTCTGCGCATATACGTCGTCGCCTTTGCCTGCCGTCCCCGACACGTAGATCGTGTTGTCGACGACCACTGCACGCGAATAGCCCACCTTGGGCTCCCACGGGGAGCCGGTACTGATCCGTTGACGCATCGTATTGATCCTCTTCGGTAAGGTTCGAAAATCTTACTTACTACTTCGGTAGTAAGTCAGTTCGATTCTATACTACTCCGGTAGTTAATCAAGCCCGTCCGTGACGCCCGTCACGGCCATTCAAGTCCATCCACATGAACGAAAACGCGGAACTGATCACGTCATTGATCCGGCTCGGCTTTACGCAATACGAGGCGCAGGCGTACGCGGCGCTCGTCGGGCAAGCCGCGCTGACGGGTGCGGAAGTCGGCCGGCGCGCCGGCATGCCGCCATCGAAGGTCTACGAGACGCTCGGCCGCCTGGAGGCGCGCGGCGCGGTGCTCGTCAACCGGTCCGAGCCGGTCCGCTATGCAGCCGTGCCGCACCGATCGCTGCTGGAAGAATTGCGCACGCGCTTCAACGCGGATCTCGAACTGGCGGCGGGCGCGCTCGACCGGCTGCCGGTGCGGCAAGAGCCGGGGCTGGTCTGGTCGTTGAGCGGACGCGAGGCGATCGTCAGCGCATTCGCGCGCGTAATCGACCAGGCGAAAACGGAGATCTTCGCGGGTGTGTGGGACGAGGAAATCGACGCACTGGGGCCGCCGCTCGAAGCGGCCGCGGCGCGCGGCATCGATACGCACGTGGCGATCTACGGCAATCGCACGCTCGACGGGCCGCGCCACTACGACATGGCCCAATGCGGCGCCAGCGCGAGGCTGCGGCTCTCGGGGCGGCGGCTCGCCGTCGCGGTCGCGGACAACACCGAGGCAGTGGTCGCGGAATTCGGCGACCAGTCGCCCGACCATGCGACGCTGACGACCAATCCGGTCATCGCGCTGCTCGCGGTCGAGTACATCAAGGCCGACGTGAGCGGCCGCGTATTGATCGACGCGATGGGGCCGGCGGAATACCGGAAAGTGCTGAAGCATCCCGACCTGGAGGCGATGCTTGCACCGCTCGACAAGCAGGGCTGATCCGCACGAGATACCGATGACCCGATACACCTTCCGCCTGCTGAACGTCTTCGCGGAATCGACGTTCGGCGGCAACCCGCTTTGCGTGTTCGACGATGCGCGCGGCATGGACGACGCGACCATGCAGGCGCTGGCCGTGCAGTTCAACCTGTCGGAGACGACCTTCGTGCTGCCGTCCGAGCGGGCGCATGCACGCGTGCGCATCTTCACGCCCGGCTACGAGATGGCTTTCGCGGGCCATCCGACGCTCGGCACCGCGCACGTCGTGCGCGACCTGCTCGAGGCAGGCGACGCGCTGTCGCTCGAATTCAAGGCCGGCGTCGTCGACGTCACCGCGCGCGCCGACGTGTGGACCTTCATCGCGCCGCACGCCGGCATGCCGAACACGGCGCCGTGCGCGCTGCCCGATGCGCGGGCCGCGGCCCTGTTCGGGCTCGCCGAGGACGACCTGCTCGCGCCGCCGCTGTGGGTCGACACCGGCGCCGACCAGTTGCTGGTCGCGCTCAAGGATCCGGCTGCCGTGCGGCGCGCGCAGCCCGACGGCGCGCACCTCGACATCTGGCCGCGAAGCAGCCTCGGCCGGAAGACCGCCTATGTGTTCGCGTTCGACGCCGAGCGCCCGGGAACGGTCGTGGCCCGCTACTTCTTCGTGAAGCAAGGCGGCGGCGTATCGGAAGATCCGGGCACCGGATCGGCCTGTGCGAACCTGGGCGGGTGGTTGCTCGTCGCCGGGCACGATCTGCCGGCCGCGTTTCGCGTCGAGCAAGGCGAAGCCGTCGGCCGGCCTTGCCTGCTGCGGTTGTCGGTCGATGCGGCGGGCGAAATCGGCGTCGGCGGGCGCGTGATCGAAATCGGGCGCGGCACGATCAACGTGTGATCGCCGCGCGCCCGCCAGCGCCGACGGTCATCGCGAGCCCACCCGCCACACCGTCACTTCGTGCAGCGTGTCGCCCGGCTTGAGCACCGTCGACGGGAACGCCGGACGATTCGGCGAATCGGGAAAATGCTCGGCTTCCAGGGCGAACGCATCGGTTTGCCGGTAGGCCGTGCCGCCCTTGCCCGCGACGCTGCCGTTCAGGCCGTTGGCCGTATAGAACTGCAGCCCCGGCTGCGTCGTGTACAGCTCGAGGAAACGCCCGGACGCCGGGTCGTAAGCGCGCGCGGCAAACGCGGGCGCCGACTGGCCGCCCTGGTCCAGCACCCAGTTCTGGTCGTAGCCGTGCGCGATCGCGAGCTGCGGATACGCGTCGCGCAAATGCGCGCCGATCGGCGTCAACTGGCGCAGATCCATCGGCGTGCCCGCGACGCTCGCCAGTTGCCCGGTCGGAATCGACGTATTGTCGGTCGGCGTGAAACGCGATGCGGCGATCTCGATCAGTTGCCGTTCGACGCTGCCGCCGGCCTGCCCCGCCAGATTGAAGTAGCTGTGATTGGTCAGGTTCACGACCGTGTTCTTGTCGGTCGTCGCGCGGTAGTCGATGCGGATCTCGTCGTCGCGGGTCAGCGTGTAGGTCACGTCCGTCGTCAACGTGCCGGGGAAGCCGTTCTCGCCGTCGGGGCTCACGTAGCGCAGCGTGACGCTCGAACCGGTCGCATCGCTGTGCGTGCCGGTGACCTTCCATACCTTCGCGTCGAAACTGTCGGGGCCGCCGTGCAGCGTGTTCGGCCCGTCGTTGACCGGCAGCGTCCACGTCCTGCCGTCGAGCGCGAAACGCCCGCCCGCGATGCGGTTCGCATACCGGCCGATCAGCGCGCCGAAATGGATGTTGCCGTTGTGCGCTTCGTAGTCGCGCAGCGAATCGAAGCCGAGCACGATGTCGGCAACGTGGCCGGTGCGGTCCGGCACGTCGAGCGCCGTCACGATGCCGCCGTACGTGATCACTTTCAGCGTCACGCCGTGCCGGTTCGCGAGCGTGTACTGGCTCACCGCCTGCCCGCTCGCGGTCGTCCCGTAATCCGAGCGGCTGATCGACACGTCGGCCGCCGCCGATGCGATGGCGGCATGAAAGCCGAACGTTGCGAACACACCTATCGCGAGCATCGATTGTCGCGGCCAGCGTCGTTTCATGAAAACCTCCAAAGTGATGCGGCCCGTGCCGGCGTGCAAGTTGCATGCCTGCACGTCGCCGCGTTTGCTATGCTGCGCGCATCGTCCACCCGAGCCGATCGCCGCCATGAACGCCGTCACCCCCGATATCGAGCGCACGCTGCGCGCCGCCTGTGATGTGTGCTTCGGCACGGCGGCCGTGTGGCCGCTCATCGAGCGCGCATACAGCGAGCCGCAGCGCTTCTATCACACGCTCGCCCATCTGGCGGAACTGTTCGCGCACCTCGCGCCGTATCGCGCGGAACCGCTATGGCCGGCCATCGAACTCGCGGCATGGGCCCACGATGCCGTCTATGCGACGACGCTGCCGGACTACGCGGACAACGAACCGCGCAGTGCGCAATGGCTCGTGCAGGTCACGAACGCGCACTGTACCGCGTCATGGTTGCACGCGCACGCATCGCATGTGTCCGTTGCGTCCGATCTCGTCCTCGCGACGCAGTCGCACCGGCTGCCTGAAACGTTCGCCGCCGATCCGACATTGCAGCGCGCGGGGCAGATTTTTCTCGACGCCGATCTCGCGATCCTCGCGGCCGCGCCGGACCGGCTTCGCGAATACGACCGCGCAATTGCACGCGAGTGGGCGCAGGATCCCGATGCGCCGTCGACAAGCTTCCGCATCGGCCGCAAGCAGGCGCTCGAACATCTGCGCGAGCAGGTTCCCCTGTTTCGCTCGGCGGAATTCGCGCCGCTCGAGCCGCGCGCGCAACGCAATCTCGACACGCTGATCGACTTCTACGCGTAGGCGCCGCGCACGTCGCGACGGACCGGCGCGCCCCGCCTCCGCGTCGCGACGATCACGTATGGTCCGCGCGCCACCGGCGTGGCGTGACACCGGTCAACCGCATGAAGGTTCGCGAGAAATGGCTCTGATCGGCGAAGCCGCACGCAACGGCGATCATGCTCAACGGCACGTTCGGATTGCGCATCCATTCCTTCGCCCGTTCGACGCGCTGCACGATGAGCCAGCGATGCGGCGGCAGCCCGGTCGTTCGATGAAACGCCTTGACGAAATGGCTGCGGGACAGCCCGCACGCGCTCGCGACGTCGGCCAGCCCGATGTTGCCGTCGAGGTGCTCGAGCAACAGCTCCTGCGCACGGCGCGCCTGCGACGGCGTGAGCTTGCCGTCCGACCTTTCCCGCCGTTCGCCGACGCCGCCGTAACGGTGAGCGACGTGTGCCTGAAACGCCAGCCCCACATGATCGATGAAGATCTGCGATGCCTCGCCCGGCCGAGCCAGCGCCGGCAGTAGCGACTGGCCGAGCGCATGGACGATCGAGTCGTGGGTGCTCAGATGCGGCGGCAGGTAAAGCTGCGGCCGCCGCCGGCCGCCGAGGTCGTCGACCGTTTCCTCGAGCGTGTGGCGCGGCAGATGGAAATGCAGGCAATCGAACGCGCCCTGGAGGTCGGCCACCCAGCGACGATCGAGATCGTAGATCGACACGGTTCCCGCGTCATACGGAACGAACGGTGCGGGGCGGCCATCGAGCCACAGATCCTGTTCGCCGAACGGACGCAGCTGCAATACGATGAGATCCGTATTCTCGAGTTCGTAGGGTGCGGTCAGCCCCGAGTTCCTGCGCAAGCTCTGGAGTCGGACGATACCGATTTGCCCGTGCGGCAACGCTTGCGTGACGACGGTCTGCCTGACGTCGGCCGGGATGAAATCGGACGATGCGGTATCCGGCTGAGGGGCGCTCATGGGGCGATGCGGGGTGGCGAATGACGATACCCGCCACTCTAGCAAATCGCGGCGACGCACGCTGCTCGCGCCGTAGCGGCACTGGTATGATGCGCCAGCCACCTCTACGGGAATTCGCAATGAAGCTGTCATTCGAAGCGCTCGAAGCCCTGGACGCGATCGACCGCACCGGAACCTTTGCCGAAGCAGCGGAACTGCTGCATCGCGTGCCGTCGGCGCTGACCTACCTGGTGCAGAAACTCGAAAGCGATCTCGGCGTGGCGCTGTTCGACCGCAGCGGACGGCGCGCGAAGCTCACGCATGCGGGACGCATCGTCGTCGAGGAAGGCCGGCGCCTGCTGCGCGCGGCCGAACAACTCGAAATGAAGGCACTGCGGGCGCAACAAGGCTGGGAAACGGAAGTCCGCGTCTGTATCGATGAAATTCTGCCGTTCGACGCGCTGTGGCCGTACGTGCACCGGTTCTACGCGCTCGGGATGGACACGCGGCTGCGTTTGTCGACCGAAGTGCTCGGCGGTGCGTGGGATGCGCTGATTTCGCGCCGGGCCGATCTCGTCGTCGGCGCGGCGGGCGAACCGCCGGAATTGCCGGGCATCGTCGCGCGGCCGATCGGCTCGCTGAAACACGTGTTCGCGGTCGCGCCGTCCCATCCGCTCGCGTCGATGCCCGAACCGCTGGCGATGGCGTCGGTCGTCCAGTATCGCGGCGCGGTGATCAGCGATACGTCGCGCGAATTGCAGCCGCAGTCGGTCGCGATCGATGCGGGCCAGCCGACCCTCGCGGTACCGACGCTGGCCGCGAAGCTCGAAGCGCAATGCGAAGGGCTCGCGGTCGGCACCCTGCCGGAATGCATCGCGGCGCGTGCGATCGCCGACGGCAAGCTGGTCGCGCGCCAGGTGACGGGCATGCGCGACACCACGCACTGCTATCTCGCGTGGCGCGGCGACGAGGCGGGCCGCGCGCTGCACTGGTGGGTCGAGCAACTCGACCAGCCCGATCTCGTCGAGCGTTTCACGACGCCGGACTGACGCGCCCGTTCACGGGCGCCGGCCGCCGGAGCCGCACGCGCGTCAGCCGAGCGAATCGTGCAGCCGCTTCATTTCCTTCTCGAGCCAGCCGATCAGGCTGAACCCCGCGTGCGCCTTCTCGACCGGCGGAATCATCATCCTCTCCTCCGTCGCGATATGGTCGGTGAGCGACTCGCACATCAGCCTGCCGAGCGCCGGCTTCCTGCCGATCAGCGCCGACAGATCCTCGCTGCGAAGCTGATGCACGGTCATCGCGGTCACTGCATGGACGGTCGCGTGAAGCCGCGTGCCGGCGAGCACGACCGACTGCCCGATCGCATCGCCCGGCGCCATCCGCCGGACTTCGACGTCGCCGGACGCGCCCGGCACGAACACCGCCGCGACGCCCGATTCGACGATCGTCAGCACGCGCGACTCCGAATTCGACGCATAGATCACGTCGCCCTTGCCGAACGAACGCGATATCAGCGCATCGGCCAGCACGGCCAGATCGTCGTCGTCGACGCACGCGAACAATTCGACCGCACGCAACAGCAGCAGCCGACGCGATACCGGATGCCCTTGCGATGGCGATGGCGATGCGAACGCCGGCGCCGGCCCGCCAAGCGGCCGCCACGCAACGCCCGCCGCGGCCAGATGCCGATGCGCGAGATCGTAGAGCGCGTTGCGCACGGTCGTCTTCTTCTGTAGCGCATCGACGTAGCAGACGAGTTCGTACTGGATCGCGTTCGCGCGGAACGCCTTCACGACCGCGATCGGCGCCGGGCGCGCGAGCACGTCGAGCGAACTCGCCGCGGCCCGTTCCAGCGCGCCGACGGCGACGGCCGGCCGCACCGCGGGATCGAGGTCGAGCGCGAGCGTGACGCCGTGCAGGCCGGCCGGCTCGCTGAGGTTCACGATGGTGGCGCGCGCCGCCGCGCTGTTCGGCACGACGACCAGGTTGCCGAGGCTGTCGATCAGCTTCGTCGAACGCCAGTTGCTCTCGACGATCCGCCCTTCGAGCTCGCCGATCGACACCGTGTCGTCGAGCCGGAACGGTTGCGTGGTGTTCAGCACGAGCCCCGAGAACACGTCATTCAGCGTGTTCTGGAGCGCGAGACCGAGAATCACCGCGACGGCGCCGGAGGTCGCGACCAGGCCGCTCAACGGCAGGCCGAGCACATAGCCGAGCGCGGCTACCGCGGCCGCGCCGAACACGATGCCCGCGGCGATATCGTGAAAGAGCCGCTGGCTGTGCCACGCACGCGGCAGCAGCAGATGATTGAGCAGCAGGCTGAACACGATCGCGCACTGGAGCCACCACGCGATGCAGACGGCCTGGACCACGATCCGGTCGAACCCGCCGAGCGACGCGGGAACGGCGAGCGGGCTGACGCCGGTCGCGAACAGCACGGCGCTCAACGCGGCGAACGCCGCGCAGCGCCGGATGGCGCGAACCACGGGGCGATCGCGCGCGAACAGCCGCCACGCGGCGAGATCGGCGAGCACGATCGGCGCGCCGTAGATCGCCGTATCGGAGAAATTCAACATGTCGGATCGCAAGCGCGGCGCGCGAAAAGGGGGAAGCGGCAGCACGTCGGTCGCCGCGGGAACGGAATCGTCAGGCACATCGCGTGCTGCCCGCCGACGCGCGGGCTGCGGCTAGTCACGCCGACGCACGACGCCCGGCAACGGCAACACATAGCGGCCGGCGCCCGCGATCGCGATCGTGCCGAACAGGATCAGCAGCATCCACGCGAACTGCGCATCGCGCAGCGGCCAGTCCGGGTGGACGAACACCAGCGCGACGAGCGTGACGATCATCACCGGCAGCGCCGCCAGCCTCGGGTACAGACCGACGATCATGAAGATCGGGCACACGACCTCCGCGAAGATCGCGAACAGGATCGACAGCGTGCGGCCGAGATGGAACGGATCTTCGATGGCCGCGGCTTCGGCCGTGTAATGGACGATCTTCGGCAAGCCGTGCACCACGAGCAGCAGCACGCTGGCGGCGACACGCAGGAACAGCAGGCCGAGGTCGGTCGCGCGACGGGAAAGGTCCGGTTGGTCAGGTTTCATGCGGCGGTTCGTCGATTGAGCGGGATGCGCGGCCGCGCGCACGCCGGGCGTTTCGCCCGCGCCGGCGTTCATTGGGGTCGCGCGATGTCGGCGAGCGCACGGGGTCGGCGCGCACGCGTGCCGACGAAGTGCGGGGCGCCCTCCGTTCAGGCAATCTACGCGTGCCGCCCGCCGCCGTCCTGTAACCGGGCTGAATCGTTCTGAAACACGGCAGACACGCGCGAACCCGGCGTCACGACTCGCGCGACGGCAGCTCGGCCTCGGCCGCATCGAGTCCGAGCGCATGCACCTCCGACCACGCATCGTGCGCAACCTGTGTCGACCCCGCGGTATGCGCGAGCGCGGCCGCATACGCGGCCAGCAACCGCACGCGCGCATCGTCGGACACCGGGGTCGCGTCCGCGTCGCGCATCGCATCGAGCGCGACGCGCGCCCGCTCGCGGCATTCGTCGACGAGCGACAGGTCGAACAGGCAAGGCACCGCGACGGCCGCGAGCGCGATGCCGAGCGCCGCGTCGCCCTGCGCCGAAAACGCCCAGTCGAGCGCGGCCCGCAGATTGCCGAGTTCGCGCCGCACCGCATCGAGCCGGGTCGTGCCGTTCGCGTCGCTGCGCGGCTCGTCGCCACCGTGGGCCGCGCGCCGGAACAACGCGAGGAAGTAGGTCGCATGCGCGCGCGCGGCAGCCGCCCCCTCGCCGTGACTGTCGAGCTGCTGTTGCGCGTAGGCCCGCGTGGTCGTCAGCAGCCGGTAGCGCGGCGCGCCGTGTGCGGTCTCGAGGATCAGCAGCGACTTCGACACGAGGCCGGCGATCGTATCGAGCAGGTCGGCGCCGGCCAGCCCGTTGGCGCCGACGACCTCGCGCACGGCCTCGATCGAGAAGCCGTCGCGAAACACGCCGAGCCATCGGAGCAGCAGGCGCTCGGCCTCCCCGAGCAGCCGGTAGCTCCAGTCGTACATCGCCTGCAGCGTCTGATGACGCGGCAACGCGGTGCGAAAACCGCCGGTCAGCAGCCGAAAGTGATCGTCGAGATGGGCGGCCAGCACGTCGATGCCCAGCACGGCGGCGCGTGCCGCGGCCAGCTCGATCGCGAGCGGCAGGCCGTCGAGGCGGCGGCAGACCGACGCCATCAACGACAGGCTGCGCGCATCGAGCGGAAAACGCGGATCGGCCGCGCGCGCACGCGCCGCGAACAACTGCACCGCGCTCGCGCGCATCGCCTCGTGATCGCCGGCCCCTTCGTCGGGCACGTCGAGCGGCGGCACCGGGCACACGCGCTCGCCGTGGATGCGCAGCGATTCCCGGCTCGTCGCGAGCACGCACAGCCCGTCGTCGGCATCGGTGAGCGCGCTCGCGATCTGTGCGGCGGCGTCGAGCAGATGCTCGCAATTGTCGAGCACGAGCAGCATCCGCCGACGCGCGACGCTGGCGAGCACCGCTTCGAGGGTCAGCGACCCGATCGGCTGCGTGATGCCGAATGCGCCGGCGAGCGCATCCGGCACGAAGCGCGGACACGCGACGGTGGCGAGCGAAACGAACACGGTGCCTTCCGGAAAGCGCGCGTCGGCGCGCGCCGCCGCTTCGATCGCGACCCGTGTCTTGCCGATGCCGCCCGCGCCGACCAGCGTCACGACGCGCGCGCCCTGCAGGGCGGCCAGCACGTCGGCGACCGTCTGTTCGCGGCCGAACAACGCGCTCGGCGCAGCGGACGGCCGCCACATCGCGGGACGCACGGGCGCGTCGCCGTCGTCCTGCCCGACGACCAGACGATAGCCGCGGCCGGGCACCGTCACGATCAGGTTCCGGTCGCCGGCCAGCGCCTTGCGCAGCGAGGCGATGTGCACCTGCAGGTTGTTTTCCTCCACCACGGTGTGCGGCCATACGCGCTGCATGATGTCGTCTTTCGATACCAGCGCGCCGTTCGCCCGAATCAACAGCTCGAGAATTTCGAATGCGCGGCTGCCGATGCGCAGCAGCTTGCCGTTCGAACGAATTTCACGTCTGTCGAGAAAAACGTGAAGTGTTCCAATCCGGATCATGAGAATTTCTTGAGGGTGACATTCAACGGCGCCCCGCTGAAATCGGGGGCCGGTTCGGTATCAATGCTACGGTATTTGCATGGTCGAATGATTCAAATTATCAGAATGAACGGCACGATTTTTTTGAAATGACGAAAAATGCCGGCCCGAAGCGCTGCCTTGCGCCCCCGCACCGAAATGCGGCAGGGCCGCGCACGTTTCATGTGCAAATCGTGGATGCGCCGATAAATACGATTTCGTTATATCAGACGAAATGTTTTTTGATCGGAGCAATGCGCCGCATTGTTCGTTTTGATTGACCGGCCGGTTTATTTTCAGGCGCCTTTATTGTGCCGGCCGACTATCTGTCCGTCGGCGCGTTTGCCCGCGTTTGCGGCGCGATTCGCCGCGCGGCGCGGGCTCAGGCCCGCGCGAACGCCAGCAGTTCGTCGTTCAGCCTGGCCGCGTGCGTCAGGTAGAGCGCGTGCGGGCCGCCTTCGTAGACGCTCAGCGTCGCATGCGGGACCCGTTTCGCGGTGGCGGCGCCGGTCAATGCGAGCGGCGCCGTCTGGTCGTCGTCGCCATGAATCACCCGCGTCGGCACGTCGAATCGTTGCAGGTCGGCACGGAAATCGGTCTCGGAAAACGCGCGTACGCAATCGAGCGTGCCCTTCAGTCCGCCCTGCAGCGCCATGACCGACGTCCAGCCGAGCGCCGCGCGCGACACCGTCGAGCCGTCGCGGTTCGAACCGGTAAAGAGCGGCCAGAAACCGTCGAAAAACGCCGCGCGATCGGCCACGATGCCCGCGCGAATGCCGTCGAATACCGCGACGTCCACACCTTCCGGATGATCGTCGCGGCGGACGACGAGCGGCGTCACCGAGCCGATCAGCACCGCCTTCGCGATGCGGCGCGTGCCGTGCCGGCCGATGTAGCGGGCCACCTCGCCGCCGCCCATCGAAAAGCCGACGAGCGTCACGTCGTGCAGGTCGAGCGTCTCGAGCAGCGTCGCGAGATCGTCGGCCAGCGTGTCGTAGTCGTATCCGCTCCACGGTTGGCCGGACCGCCCGAAGCCGCGCCGGTCGTATGCGATGCAGCGCAGGCCGTGCGACGCGAGATGATGCATCTGCACGTCCCACATGTCGGCGTTCAGCGGCCAGCCGTGAATGAACACGACCGGGCGGCCGCTGCCCCAGTCCTTGTAGTGAATCGACACGCCGTCGCGGGTGGTGAACGTGCTCATGAGGGTTCCTTTCAGGTAGGAAAGTCGCGGCCGCGCACGCGGCCGAAGCGTGCGGCGCGGTGCGTCATGCCCGGGACTGCCGGGCGACGAACTGCTCGAGCGCCGTCGCGAGGACCATCTCGCGGCAGTTCGCGGGGCGTTTCTCGCCGCGCCACTGGGGTTTGTAGATCGCGTCGCCGATCCGGATCGGCTGCCCGGTGAGCGCGCAGCGCGCCAGCCTGCGCGCCTTCGCGCAGATCCAGCGTTGTTCGTCGTAGCGGCAGCGCGTCGGATCGCTCCACGACACCAGCATCGACGAATCGGTCTGCCGCTCGACGGCGACGATCGCGCTGCGGCGGCGCACGTCGCCGCTCGACGGCACCGGCGCATCGTCCCGATGCGGGCGACGCGAGCCGTCCGTCTCCCGCGCGCGCGGCATCGGCAGCATCCGGACGCCCGCGACGGGCAGCGGTCCGAGCGACGTGATCATGTGCTCCCAGCGATTGAAGGCGTCCATGGCGGCATATCCAGGCAGGTGACGGGCGGAGCGGGCCCGCCGGCCCGTTCGCGTGGCGCGCAACGTGTGCCGGTGACCCGATGCTGACGATAGTCGCCGTGCGCTGAAGAGTCCCTGTCCCGCGCTTAATTTTTCTGCAGCGCGGCAAATCCGCGCGCGGCGCCGCGGCGTTCAAGAAAATTCAGCCGGATTTCAGTACGGCGCGCATCGCGCCGGGATACGCTCCCGACGGCATTCGTTCGTCCGCGCGCGCCAGTCGACGCGCGGCAGCGCACGCCGGACGGCTGCCGGGCGGGATGGCCGCGGCCGGCCGCCACCGATCCACCATCCCGTGCGGCCTCGCCGCCGCCTACCTCAGGAGTCCAGATGCATCCCGAACAGACCGATGCCGTTGCGTCGGCCCGCCGCCGCGACATGCTGCTCGCCGGCGCGACGGCCGTTGCCGCGGCCGCGCTGCCCGCGATGGCGGCCGCCGCCGGCACGCCGTCCCCAAGCCCCTCTTCAGTCCATGCAGGAGCGCAGACGATGAACACGATCACGACCAAGGACGGCACGCAGATCTACTTCAAGGACTGGGGTAGCGGCCGCCCGGTCGTGTTCTCGCACGGCTGGCCGCTGTGCGCGGACGCGTGGGATGCGCAGATGCTGTTCCTCGTCCAGCGCGGCTATCGCGTGATCGCGCACGACCGCCGCGGTCACGGCCGCTCCAGCCAGCCGTCGCGCGGCAACGACATGAACACGTACGCGGACGATCTCGCCGCGCTGCTCGACGCGCTCGACGTGCGCGAAGCCATGCTCGTCGGCCACTCCACCGGCGGCGGCGAAGTCGCGCGCTATATCGGCCGCCACGGCACGAAGCGCGTGGCGAAGGCCGTGCTGATCGGCGCGGTGCCGCCGCAGATGGTGAAGTCGCCGACCAATCCGGGCGGCCTGCCGATGGAAGTGTTCGACGGCATCCGCAAGAACGTCGCGGAGAACCGTTCGCAGTTCTACAAGGATCTCGCCGTGCCGTTCTTCGGCTTCAATCGCCCGAACGCGAAGGTCTCGCAGGGCACGATCGACGCGTTCTGGTCGCAGGGGATGATGGGTGGCATCCACGGCCAGTACCTGTGCGTGAAGGAGTTCTCGGAAGTCGACTACACCGACGACCTGAAGAAATTCGACGTGCCGACGCTCGTGCTGCACGGCGACGACGACCAGATCGTGCCGATCGACGATTCGGCCCGGCTGTCGTCGAAGATCGTCAAGCACGCGGTGTTGAAGGTGATCGAGGGCGGCTCGCACGGCATGTGCGTCGTGAGCGCCGACCGCATCAACGCCGAGTTGCTCGCGTTCCTGCAGGCGTAAGCACGCCGTCTGCCGCGGCGGCGCACATGTCGCCGCGACGGACGCTGCACACACGCCGTTCAGG
Source organism: Burkholderia sp. A2 (assembly GCF_001729305.1). Classification (NCBI taxonomy): domain Bacteria; kingdom Pseudomonadati; phylum Pseudomonadota; class Betaproteobacteria; order Burkholderiales; family Burkholderiaceae; genus Burkholderia; species Burkholderia sp. A2. The sequence continues at coordinate 121,500 of NZ_LZXX01000093.1, forward strand.
AATTTTCAGGAAATTTCAGATCGCCCGGTGCGACGCTCACGGCGCCCGCACCGGGCGCAGCAGGATGCCGAGCAGCGCGCCGGCGAGCGCGAACGCCATCGCCACGCGGAAATTGTCGGCCAGCGCGAGCGTGGTAGCCTGCACGCGCACCGCGCGGTCGACGAGCGCATAGGTCGCCTGGTTGCCCGTCGCGAACGTGGCGCCGTGCGCGACCAGCGACGCCGCGCCGGCCCGCAGCCGTTCGAGCGTTTCCGGATCCGACAGCGACACATGCAGACCGACCAGATTCGAATGGGTAGCCTCCCTGATCCGCTGAATCACCGCGATCGACGTCGTGCCGAGCTGTCCGCTCAGCAGGCGCGTCGCCTGCACGACCGCGCCGAACGTCAACGCATGCTCGGCCGTCACGTGCTTGCCGAAGAAGAAGATGACCGACGTGAGCGCCATCGTCTGGCCGAGCGCCTGCAGCAGTTGCGACGGAATGAAGTCGGGCTCGGCCCAGACCGGCGTGAGCCGCGACCCGAGCGCGAACGCGATCGCCACCATCGCGAAGCCGGCGACGATCAGCCGGCGGGGGTCGACACGCTGCAGCAACAGCGCGACGCACGGCGCGAACAGCAGCTGCGGCATCGCGATCCAGCGCAGCGTATCGCCGATCTGCAGCGGGCGCAGCCCGTACGTGCTGGCGAGGAACAGCGACGGGATGAAGCTCGTGTTGAGCACGGTGAAGCGCACGAGGCCGACGAGCAGGATCAACAGCGCGATGTTGGGCCGCGCCAGATAGCCGAGATCGATGCCCGCGCGCGGCGACGCGAGTTCGTGGATCAGGAATGCGGCGATCATCAGGATGCCGACGGCCAGCAGCGCGACGATCAGCGGCGACTGCAGCCAGAACAGCCGCTCGCCCTGGTCGAGCGCGATGCACAGGCACGCGAACCCGCCCGCGCCGAGCAGCATCCCGCGCGCGTCGATGCCGGACGCGAAGCGCTTGATCGGCTCGTCGGCGAGCGACAGCATCAGGCACGCGATGAACGGCACGGTCAGCGCCGCGTTCTGCCAGAACAGCCAGCGCCAGCTCAGGTGTTCGCTGTACCAGCCTTCGAGCGTGGCAGACAGGTTCAGCGACATCTCCAGATTCATCGCATACGCGGCGATGCCGAATGGAATCAGGCGCGGCGGCAGCGTGCGCACGACGAAGCCGACCGTCAGCGGCACGAACACGCCGGACGCGAGCCCCGCGATCGCCTGGCACACGATGAACGCGCCGAATTGCGTGCAGAGGGGCAGCACGGTTTCCGCGCCGAGAAACACCACGGCGCCCGCGACCAGCACGCGGCGCGTGCCGAACATGAAGGCCGCCGCGATCGCGAGCGGCCCGACGAACATCTGCGATGCGGTGAACGCGGTGTTGATCCACGCGCCTTCGTCGAAGCCGATGCCCAGCGCGCCGCGCACGTCGGCCAACCCGAGCGACGTGATGCGCGACGTCAGCGTCGCGATGATCGCGCCGAGCAGCACGGCCGCGATCGCGGCGATCGACCGAAACGTCGGAATGTCGGAGGCCGGCCCTGCGGCCGGCGCCGGCACGGCACTGCCGGTGGCGAACGTCGTGTTCATCGTCGAGCGGCTCCCGCCTGTCAAGCTGGCGCAAGCATAACGCGGTGCGTCGAATCCTGCCCGTACGTTGGAGTTTGCCGATCATGACCCCACCCTCCTCCGCGCCGTCGCCCGCCGTGCCCCCGCGTTCCCGCAAGCCGGCCATCGTCGCGATCGCCGCGATCGCGCTGCTGCTCGTCGCATTGCTCGTGTACGAGTTCGACGCACGCGATCGCGGCACCGACGACGCGTACGTGACCGGCCACCTGCACGTGATCTCGCCGCGCGTCGCCGGCACGGTCGAACGTGTGCTCGTCGACGACAACCAGTTCGTGCACGCGGGCGACGCGCTCGTGCAGATCGATCGGCGCGACTTCGACGTGCGCGTCGCGGCGCAGCGCGCACGCGTCGCCCAGGCGCATGCCGATGCGAGCCGCGCCCGCGCGCTGATCGAGCAGGCGGACGCGGCGCTCGTGTCGGCGCACGCCGATGCCGAAAAGGCCGAACTCGATTACACGCGTGCACGCGAACTGACCCGCGAGACGCCGCGCGGCTTGTCGAAGCAGGAGTTCGATGCGGCCGATGCCGCACGCAAGTCCGCCCGCGCGCGCGTCGCGGCGGCCGATGCGCAACGGCGCAGCGCCATCGCCGCCGCTCAGGCCGCCGACGCCGCGTCGAGCCAGAACGATGCCGAGTTGCGCGACGCACTGCTGCAGCTCGGCTACACGGCGGTCGTCGCGCCGTCGGACGGCTATGTCGGCAAGAAGACCGTCGAGACCGGCGAGCATGTCGCGCCCGGCCAGGCGCTGCTCACGCTGGTCGAGCCGCATCCGTGGATCGTCGCCAATTTCCGCGAGACGCAGCTGCGTCACGTGCGCGCCGGCGACGCCGTGCAACTGCGCTTCGATGCGTTGCCGGAGCGCGCGTTCAGCGGCCGCATCGACAGCCTGTCGCCCGCGACCGGCGCGCAGTTCGCGCTGCTGCCGCCCGACAACGCGACCGGCAATTTCACGAAGGTCACGCAGCGCGTACCCGTGAAGATCCTGCTCGACGGTCCGGCCGCGACGGAGCCGCGCATCCGGCCCGGGCTGTCGGTCGTCGTCACGCTGCAGCACAGCGGCGCAGCGCAATGAAGCGCGCCTTCGCCGTGCTCGCCGCGAGCCTGCTGGCCGCATGCTCGATCGCGCCGCAGCCGCTCGCGCCCGTTCCGGTCGGACACGACGGGTTCCGCCATGCCGATCCGTCGACCGATGCGCGCGCGCCGTCGCTCGCCGCGTGGCCCGCCGGGTTCGGCGACCCGCAGCTCGGCCGCCTCGTCGACGCCGCGCTCGCGCACAACCTCGATATCCGCGCGGCGGCCGCGCGCGTCGACCAGGCGCAGGCGCTGCTCGGCGTGCGCGAGGCCGCGCTGGCGCCGACCGTGCGCGTCGACCCGTCGTTCAGCCGTACGCGCGTATCCGGCACGGTCGACAACGCGCTGCCGAAGCGCACGATGCACAACTGGTCGGTTCCCGTCGCCGCGAGCTACGAAGTCGATCTATGGGGGCGCTTGCGCGGCGATGCCGACGTCGGCGAACAGAACGTGCTGCAGGCGGCGGCCGACCGCGATGCGGTGCGTCTGCGGGTGGCGACCGAAGTCGCGATCGACTACCTGACGCTGCGCTACGTCGACGACGATCTCGTGACGCTCACGCGCGCGATCGGGCTGCGGCGCACCGCGCTCGACGTGATCGCCGCGCGCGTGCGGGCCGGCGCGGCGAGCGATCTCGACGGGCTGCGCGCGTCGGCCGATCTCGATACCGCGCAGGCCGATCTCGCGGAGAGCCGCCGGCTGCGCGAGAACCTCGTCGACGCGATCGCGGTGCTGACCGGCGTGTCGCCGACCGCGTTCGACGTCGACACGGGCGCCGTGCCCGTGCAGGTGCCGGATGTGCCGGCCGGGCTGCCGTCCGCGCTGCTCGCCCGACGCCCGGACGTATTCGCGGCGGCACGGCGCGCCGACGCGGCGTCGCTCGAGCTCGGCATCGCGCGCACCGCGTGGCTGCCGACGCTGACGCTGACCGCCGACGGCGGTTTCGCCACCCGCGACCTGCGGTCGTTTCTCGACCGCAACAGCTCGCTATGGAGTCTCGGCGCGAACGTCGCGCTGACGCTGTTCGACGGCGGCAAGCGCGACGCGGCGGTGGCCGCCGCGCGGGCCGGCACGGACGTCGCCGACGCCAACTATCGCGCGACCGCGATCGGCGCATTGCGCGACGTGCAGGATGCGCTCAACGACATCGCCGCGCAAAAGGAGCGGATCGTGCGCTACGACCATGCGGCGCGCGCGACGGACGCGGCGGCGCGGCTGTCGCTGAGCCGCTACGCGCACGGTTACGTCAGCTACCTGGAAGTGATCGACGCCGATCGCGATGCGCTGAATGCGCGGCGCCAGCTGATTCACAGCCGGCAGGCGCTGGCCGTCGCGACGGTGAGCCTCGTGCGCGCGTTGGGCGGCGGATGGACGCCGCCGGCGCGCGCCGGCCGGGACGGGTTACGCGGCGCGACGCAGGCCGACGCGCGATGAATGGATCGAACGGCCCGCGAGCGCGTCACGCGCCCGCGAGCCGATGGGCATCCTCGCCGAGAAACCGGTGCACGAAGGTCACGGCCATCGCGCCTTCGCCGACCGCCGACGCGACGCGCTTGACCGATCCCGATCGCACGTCGCCGGCCGCGAACGATCCCGGCACGCTGGTTTCCAGATGGTACGGCCGGCGTTCGAGCGGCCATACGCGCTCGAACGCCGGACAGTCGTACAGGTCGCCGCCGGTCACGAGATAACCGCCCGGATTGCGGATGATGTCGGTGTCCTTCGCCCAGTCGGTATTCGGCGCGCCGCCGATGCACACGAACAGGCGCGTGGCCGGCAGCCGTTCGAGCGTGCCGTCCGCCGAGCGAAGCTCGATCGCGTCGAGCCAGCCGTCGCCGTGCAGCGCGGCGACGCTCGACCGGTAGCGCACCTCGATGTTCGGCGTCCGCTCGATCCGGTCGATCAGGTAGCGCGACAGCGTGTCGGCAAGCGACGCACCGCGCACGAGCATCGTCACCTGACGCGCATGCCGCGCGAAATTCATCGCGGCCTGGCCGGCCGAATTGCCGCCGCCGACGATGAACACCTGCTCGCCCGCGCACATCGGCGCTTCGCTCGACCCGGCGCCGTAGAACAGCCCCGCATTGAGAAACGCCGGCTCCTCCGGCAGCCCGAGGCTGCGATATTCGATGCCGGTCGCGCAGATGTTCGCGCGCGCGACCAGGATCGACCCGTCGGCGAGCTCGACGCGGATCTTGCCGTCGACGAACGTCGCATGCACGCCCTCGCGCATCGTCAGCAGCTCGACGCCGAACTTCACCGCCTGCTCGCGCGCGCGTTCCGCGAGCTCCGCACCCGGGATGCCGTCGGGAAAGCCCATGTAGTTCTCGATCAGCGAACTCGTGCCGGCCTGCCCGCCTATCGCGCCGCGCTCGATCACGACCGCACGCAGCCCCTCGGACGCCGCGTAGACCGCCGCCGACAGCCCGGCCGGCCCCGCGCCGTAGATCGACACGTCGTATTCGACGAAGCGCGGGCGCGCGATCCAGCCGAGCCGCGCGGCGATCTCGGCCAGGGTCGGCTGGTACAGGCGCGAGCCGTCCGGAAAGATCACGACCGGCAGCCGGATGTCGCGCAGCGGCGCGATGCCGAGCACCTGCGCGCAGTCCGCGTCGGATGTCAGCTCGCACCAGTCGTACGCAATCATGCGCCGCTGCAGGAAATCGCGAATCGCGTACGCATCCCTGCTGTGCGGCAGGCCGACGATCCGCAGGTGTTGCGGTTGATCCATGAGCGCCTCCCGATGATGTCGATGTCGAATGCGGTCCGACCAGTGCCCCGCCGGACGCATCCGCGACTGTACGCCGCCGCCGCGCGCCGCGCGGGCCGCTTCATGACAATTAAGGTGCGGCCGCGACGCGACGCTGCACAATGCCGCGTACCCCTCCCGCTTGCGGCTTCGCGCCGGCCGTGCCGCAAGCGTCGCTCCCGCGCCGGCACCGGAGCGCAAGATGGCCAACGCCTGTACGCATCTCGACGAAGCACGCGTGTTCGACACCGACAAGGACTACTGTGAGGCATGCATCCGATCGGGCAGCCGCTGGGTGCATTTGCGGATGTGCCTGATCTGCGGGCACGTCGGCTGCTGCGACTCGTCGCCGAATCGCCACGCGAGCCGGCATTTCCACGAAACCGGCCACCGGCTCGTCCGCTCGATCGAGCCCGGCGAGCGCTGGATCTGGTGCTACGCGGACGAAGTCGTCGCCGGCGAAGTTCCGTCGTAACGCGACACGCGGCGCCATCGGCGCCCGTTCATCCCCGATTCGCCCCCGATTCCGGGCCAAGGGTTAACACGACTCGATCACGGCTTTGCGCTACGCCGTTTTCGGCCTAGAATTTATCGAACGATAACTTATCCTTCGATAAACAAGAGGTTCGTCATGCCCGTATCCCGACTCGCGCATTACTCGATCCGCACGCCCGATCTCGACGCATCGTGCCGCTTCTACGAACGCGTGCTCGGCTTCAGACGCGGCTACCGCCCGCCGTTCGACTTTCCGGGCGCGTGGCTCTACCTCGGTGACGACGAAGCCGATTACGGGACGGTCCACCTGATCGGCATCGATCCGGCCAACCCGAACGGGCTCGCCGCGTATCTCGGCGACAAGCCCGTGCCGGCCGCGGGCACCGGCACCGTCGACCACATCGCGTTCGTCGCGACCGGCGTCGAGGCGATGTGGCGCACGCTGCGTGCCGAGCACGTCGCATGGCGCGACCGCACCGTGCCGAGCCTCGGATTGCATCAGGTCTTCATCGAGGATCCGTCCGGTGTGACGATCGAACTGAACTACCCGGCCGCCGAAGTCGCCGGCCTCGACATGCGCGGCGCAGCAGCGGCCGCCGCTACCCGTGGAGACTGACATGCGCACCCATTCGACGCATCGCAAGGCCGCCATCGTCGGCGGCTCGCTGGGCGGGCTGTTCGCCGCGAACCTGTTGCTGCGCAACGGCTGGGACGTGGACGTGTTCGAACGCGTGCCCGACGCGCTGTCCGGCCGCGGCGCCGGCATCGTCACGCATCCGGAGCTGTTCGACGTGCTGCGCGCGGCCGGCGTGCGCATCGACGCATCGATCGGCGTGAACGTCGAATCGCGCGTCACGCTCGCGCGGGACGGCTCGCTCGCATCCGAGCGGCAACTGCCGCAGACGCTGACCGCATGGAGCAAGATGTACCACGTCCTGCGCGCCGCGCTGCCCGACCAGCACCATCACGCGGGGGCCGTCGTCGCCGACGTCGCGGACGGGCCCGAGCACGCCACCCTCACGCTGGCCGACGGGTCGGTCGTGCATGCCGACCTCGTCGTCGCGGCCGACGGCTTCCGTTCGGCGATCCGTGAACGATTCCTGCCGGACGCGCGCCTGCAGTACGCGGGCTACGTCGCGTGGCGCGGCCTCGTCGACGAGCGCGAACTGTCCGGGCGCACGCACGCGGCGCTGTTCGACAAGTTCGCGTTCGGCCTGCCGCCGCGCGAGCAGATCCTCGGCTACCCGGTCGCCGGCCAGCACAACAGCACGCGGCCCGGCGAGCGCCGCTACAACTTCGTGTGGTATCGCGCGACCCGCGAGGACACCGACCTGCCGAACCTGCTCACCGACGCGACGGGCAAGCTGTGGGCGACCGGCATTCCGCCGACGCTGATCCGCCGCGACGTGCTCGCCGACATGGAAGACGCCGCGCATGCATTGCTCGCGCCGCAGTTCGCGGAAGTCGTGTCGCGTGCCGCACAGCCGCTGTTCCAGCCGATCTACGACCTCGAGGTGCGGCGCATGGCGTTCGGCCGCATCGCGCTGCTCGGCGATGCGGCATTCGTCGCGCGGCCGCACTGCGGGATGGGCGTCACGAAGGCCGCGGGCGATGCGCTTGCGCTGGTCGGCGCGCTGGCCGCGCATGCCGATCCGCTGGACGCACTGCACGCGTACAGCGAAACGCGCACGGCGTTCGGCGCCGCGATCGTGGAACACGCGCGCCATCTCGGCGCATACATGCAGGCGCAACTGAAGAACGACACCGAACGCGAGATGGCCGAGCGCTACCGCACCGCGGAAGTCGTGATGCGCGAAACGGCCGTGCCGCCGCGGTTCTGACCACCGGCGGGCGCATGCACGACATCTCGCGTCCGCCGCATCGCGCCCCGCCCCATACCGACAAGGAGACACCGTGAACCGCTCGATTCCGGCTGCCGCCGGCCCCGCACCCGATCAGGACGTGCCCGCCGCGGCCACGCATCCGCTGCTGCGCGATGCCCGCTTCCGCCATCTCGTCACGCGAAGGAGGCGCTTCGCGTGGTCGCTGACCGCCGTCATGCTCGCGCTTTACTTCGCGTTCATCCTGTCGCTGGCGTTCTCGCCGGCATGGCTCGGCCGGCCGATCGTGCCGGGCCGCCCGACCACGTGGGGCATCCCGGTCGGCTTCGGCATGTTCGTCGCGACGTTCGCGCTCGTCGCGCTGTACGTGCGGCGTGCGAATGCGGTGCACGACGCGCTCGTCGCGTCGATCCGCGACGGAGGCGCCCAATGAAACGCACCTTCGCCATCCTCCTCGCTGCAACTGCGAGCGCAGCCGCGGCGCCGGCGTTCGCGGCGGGCTCCGCCCCGCTCGCGCACCCGCACAATCCGGTCGCCATCGGCATGTTCGTGCTGTTCGTCGCGTCGACGCTCGTCATCACGCGCTGGGCCGCCCGCCAGAACCGCAGCGTCGCCGATCATTACGCGGCCGGCGGCCGCATCACCGCGCTGCAGAACGGCTGGGCGATCGCCGGCGACTACATGTCGGCCGCATCGCTGCTCGGCATCTCCGCGCTCGTGTTCACGAGCGGTTACGACGGGCTGATCTATTCGGTCGGCTTTCTCGCGAGCTGGCCGATCATCCTGTTCCTGATCGCGGAGCCGTTGCGCAACCTCGGCAAGTACACGCTCGCCGACGTCGTGTCGTACCGGCTGCAGCCACGGCCGATCCGCGCGTTCGCCGCGTCGAGCTCGATCGTCATCGTCCTGCTGTATCTCGTGTCCCAGATGGTCGGCGCCGGCAAGCTCGTCGAGCTGCTGTTCGGGCTCGACTACACGGCCGCGGTGGTGATCGTCGGCGTGCTGATGGTCGTCTACGTGTTCTTCGGCGGCATGCTCGCCACCACGTGGATCCAGATCGTCAAGGCCGTGCTGCTGCTCGCCGGCGCGGCCTTCATGGCGTTCATGGTGCTGAGCCGCTTCGGCTTCAGCCTCGACGCGCTGTTCGCGCAGGCGCTGCGCGTCCATCCGAAGCACGCGGCCATCATGCGGCCGGGCGGCCTCGTGTCCGACCCGGTGTCCGCGGTGTCGCTTGGCCTCGCGCTCATCTTCGGCACGGCCGGCCTGCCGCACATCCTGATGCGCTTCTTCACGGTCGGCGACGTCGGCGCGGCGCGCAAGAGCATCCTCCATGCAACCGGCATCGTCGGGGCCGGCTATGCATTGATCATCGTGATCGGCTTCGGCACGATCGCGCTCGTCGCGGCGGACCCGCGGTATCACGATGCGTCCGGCGCGGTGGCCGGCGGCGCGAACATGGTGGCGATCCATCTCGCGCATGCGGTCGGCGGCAACTTTTTCCTCGGTTTCATCTGCGCGGTCGCGTTCTCGACGATTCTCGCCGTGGTCGCCGGGCTGACGCTCGCCGGCTCGTCGGCGATCTCGCACGACCTCTATGCGAACGTGCTGCGCCGCGGCCAGGCGACCGACCGCGAAGAAATGCGCGTCGCACGCGCGACGACGCTGGTGCTCGGCGTGCTCGCGATCGTGCTGGGCATCGCATTCGAGAAGCAGAACATCGCGTTCATCGTCAGCCTCACGTTCTCGATCGCCGCCAGCTCGAATTTTCCGGTGCTGCTGCTCTCGATCTACTGGCGCGGCCTGACCACGCGCGGCGCGGTGATCGGCGGCACGATCGGGCTCGTCACGGCGGTCACGCTCACCGTGCTGAGCCCGACCGTCTGGGTCCAGGTGCTCGGCCACGCGCACGCGCCCTACCCGTACGAATATCCGGCGCTGTTCTCGATGGCCGCCGCGTTCGTCGCGATCGTCGCGGTGTCGGCCACCGACGGCTCGGCCCGCGCGCGACGCGAACGCGCGCGGTTCGACGCGCAGCTCGTCGCATGCGAACTCGGCGCCCAGCCGCGCCGCGGCGCGCCACAACACGACAATCACGACCTGGAGACGATCCGATGACCTGCCCCTGCTGTCTGCCCACCGGCCGGCGCCGCATGCTCGGCACATTCGCCGCGCTTGCCGTCGCGGCCCTTGCCGGACGCCCGGCCGCGGCCGCGCAACCGGCGCCCGCGTCGTCCGCGGCAGCCACGCTGCCGGCCCGGCGGCCGCGCGCGATCGACATCCACGCGCACTATTACCCGGAAAGCTTCTGCGACCTCGTCGGCGGCGAAGGCAAGCGGTTCGGCGGCGCATTCGCGTGCGACGACACGACGTTCACGTTCCGCACGCCAGCCGGCGGCCTCGGGCCGCTGCCGATGAAATTCATCGACGTCGACGCGCGGCTCAAGGACATGGACGCGTCGGGCGTCGACGTGCAGGCGCTGTCGCTGAGCGTGCCGATGGCGTACTGGGGCGACCGGCCGTTCAACGCGAAACTGGCGCGCACATGGAACACCGCCGCGTCGCGCGTGCACCAGCGGCATCCGGCGCGCTTCGTCGTCCTCGCGACGCTGCCGATGCTCGACGCGACCGATGCGATCGACGAGCTCGAGCGCGCGTCGTCGCTGCCTGGCGTGCGCGGCGTGTACATGGGCACGAACATCGACAACCGCGACCTCGACGATCCGCGGTTCGCGCCGGTGTTCGCGCGCATCGAGCAGCTCGGGCTGCCGGTGTTCCTGCACCCGCAGCAAACCGTCGGCGGCGCGCGCCTCGGCGATTTCTACCTGAGCAACCTGCTCGGCAATCCGTTCGATACGGCAATCGCCGCTTCGCACCTGATACTCGGCGGCGTGCTCGACCGCCATCCGGCGCTGCACGTCACGCTGCCGCATGCGGGCGGCGCGCTGCCGATCCTCGTCGGCCGGCTCGACGCCGGGTGGAGCGTCCGGCCGGAAACGCGCCGGCTCGCGCAACAGCCGAGCCGCTATCTGCGGCGCTTCAGCTACGACACGGTGTCCCACTCGGGGCCGGTGCTGAACTTTCTGATCGAGAACGTCGGCATCGACCGGCTGGTGCTCGGCAGCGACTATTGCTTCGACATGGGCTACGCGCAACCGGTGCGTTTTCTCGACCGGCTGGACCTGCCCGACGACCAGCGCGCGCTGGTGCTCGGCGGCAATGCGGGCCGGCTGCTGCGGATCTAGCGCGGGCGTGCCGGGCGCCGCCGAACCGGGCCGGACCCCGTTCAGAACGTTTCAGCCCGGCTTCAGGAAATGACGCGGGCGTCTGCGTAGACTGGGTGCAAGAGCGACCGCGCAGGCCAGCGCCTGCGCGCCTTTTCGATTGATGGAGTGACAACGTGAATCCAGTTGCCAATCACCGCCGCGCTGCCACGCGTTCGCGGCCCGGCCGGCCGACGCACGACGCCGCGGGCGCGCCGCGCACGACGTGCGGCGCACCGCTTCGCGCGGAGCGCGCATGAAGCACAAACGACTCTGGTTCGGCGCGGCCGGCATCGCGGTCGCGGGCATCGCGGTCGCGATCGGCATCATGGTGCGGCCGTCGATCGCGCCGATCGATCCGCCCGCCCCTGCTTCGTTCGATCCGCAACTGGTGCGCGCCGGCGCGCGCGTCGTCGCGCTCGGCGACTGCATCGTGTGCCACACCGCGAAGGACGGCAAGCCGTTCGCGGGCGGCTTGCCGCTCGCGACGCCGTTCGGCACGATCTACGCGACCAACATCACGCCGGACGCCGAAACGGGGATCGGCCGCTGGTCGCGCGACGCATTCGCCCGTGCATTGCGCACCGGCATCGGACGCAACGGCCAGCCGCTCTACCCGGCGTTTCCGTACATTCATTTCACGCGGATGTCGGACGACGACATCGCCGCCGCTTACGCGTACCTGATGACGCGTGAGCCGGTACATGCGACGGCGCCCGCCAACGACCTGATCTTTCCGCTGAACTTCCGGCCGCTGGTCGCGTTCTGGAACGTGCTGTTCCTGCGCGAAGGCGCGTATCAGCCCGACCCCTCGCAGTCCGCGCAATGGAACCGCGGCAGGATGCTCGTCGACGGGCTCGGCCACTGCGCGTCGTGCCATTCGCCGCTGAACGCGATCGGCGGCGAGCAGCGCGGCCGCGCGTTCGACGGCGGCATCGTCGACGGCTGGGAAGCGCCGCCGCTCAATGCGCTCGGCCAGGCCGCTCGGCCGTGGACGCAGGCGCAACTCGTCACCTACCTGCGCACCGGCCGCGCGAGCGAGCACGGCGCGGCGGCCGGGCCGATGCTGCCGGTCACGCGCGACCTTGCGACGGTGCCGGTGGAGGACGTCGAGGCGATCGCCGCGTACATCCTGTCGATCCAGAAGCCGGCGACCGCGCGTGCGGCCGCGAATCCGCTCCAACGCGCCGCGACGACGCCGGCCGCGCAGCGCGGCGCGACGCTGTTCCAGGCGTCGTGCGCGCAGTGCCACGGGCCGGCCGCGCCGATGCAGTCGATCGGCGAGCGGCCGACGCTGTCGTTCAGCACGGCAGTCAACGCCGATACGCCGCGCAACGCGATCCAGATGATGTTCAACGGGATCGGCTGGCACGGCGAGGACACGCTGAACTACATGCCGTCGTTCATCGACCAGTACGACGACGCGCAGATCGCCGATCTCGCCGCGTACGTGCGCGAGACCTATACCGATCGTCCCGCGTGGGCGGGCGTCGACGCGATGGCCGCGAAGCTCAGAAAAGAGGACACCGCACGATGATTACCCTCACCGTCAACGGCGTGCGGCACACGCTGGACATCGATCCGTCCACGCCGCTGCTGTACGCGCTGCGCAACGACCTGCACCTGCACGGCGCGAAGTTCGGCTGCGGCCTCGGCCAATGCGGCGCCTGCACCGTGATCGTCGACGGCAAGCCGACCTTCTCGTGCCTGATGCCGGTGGCCGCGGTCGGCTCGCGCAGCGTGCGCACCATCGAAAGCCTCGGCACCGCCGAGCATCCGGGCCCGCTGCAGCGCGCGTTCGTCGAGCATCAGGCCGCGCAGTGCGGCTACTGCATCGCCGGGATGATCATGCGCGCGCAGGCGCTGCTCGAACGCAATCCGAAGCCGACCGAACAGGAACTGCGCACGCACATGGAACCGAATCTGTGCCGCTGCGGCACGCACATGCGGATTCTCGCGGCGGTGCGCTCGGTCGCGGGGCTGCCGGCCCCCGAACCGGCTTCCGCTCCCGTCACGATCAGCAAGGGGCTGTAATGAATTCCCACGACGACATCGACGAAGGCCGCCGGCACTTCATCGTCTCCGGCGCGCTGTTCGTCGCGTTCAGTCTCGCGCCCGCGTCGCGCGCGGCCGCGCAGATGGTGATCGCCGACGAAGGCGCGGCCGTGCACGTGGCGAAGGCCACGCAGGCGCTCGCCGGCAGCCTGAAGACCAATCCGCTGCTCGATGCATGGGTCAAGATCGCGCCCGACGGCAAGGTCACCGTATTTACCGGCAAGGTCGAGCTCGGCACCGGCGTGCGCACCGCGCTGCTGCAGGTGGCCGCCGAGGAACTCGACATGAAGCCGTCGCTGATCACGTTCCTGACCGCCGACACCGGCGCGTCGCCGGACGAAGGGCTGACCGCCGGCAGTCACACGATGGCCGACAGCGGCTCCGCGCTGCTGAACGCGACCGCGCAGGTGCGCGCGCTGCTGGTGGAAGGCGCGGCGAAACGCTTCGGCGTCGATCCGCGCGTGCTGACGACCGCCGACGCGGTGATCACGGCGCCCGACGGCCGCACGATGACCTACGGCGATGCGATCCGCACGGTCGACCTGCACCGCAACGCGACGCCCACGTCACCGCTGAAAAACCCGGCGACGTTCGCGGTGATCGGCACGTCGCTGCCGCGCGTCGACATCCCGAACAAGGTCACGGGCGGCGTCAGCTACGTGCAGGACATGCAGCTGCCCGGCATGCTGCATGCGCGCGTCGTGATGCCGCCGGTATACGACGCGAAGCTGCTGTCGTTCGACGAAGCCGCGATCCTGAAGCTGCCCGGCGTCGTGCGGATCGTGCGCAACGGCAGCATGCTCGCGGTGGTCGCGCAGGGCGAATGGCAGGCGGTGGTCGCGCAGCGCGCGCTCGCCGCCGGCTGCCAGTGGTCGCCGGGCCGCAAGCTGCCCGAGCGCAGCACCGTGCATGCGGACCTGAAGCGGATCTCGACGCAGCGCATCGAGATCGCGAACACGCACGCGGCCACCGCGCCGGCCGTGAAGACGCTGAACGCGACGTTCCTGAAGAACTACCTGCTGCACGGGTCGATCGGGCCGTCGTGTTCGGTCGCGCATCTCGAGAACGGGATGATGACGGTGTGGACCCACTCGCAGGGCGTCTATCCGCTGCGCGACGCGCTCGCGGAGATGCTGTCGATGCCGAAGGCGAACGTGCGCTGCATTCACACCGAAGGGTCCGGCTGCTACGGGCACAACGGTGCGGACGACGTGGCCGCGCATGCGGCGCTGATCGCCGCCGCGATGCCGGGCAAGCCGATTCGCGTGCAATGGATGCGCGAACAGGAACACACGTGGGATCACTTCACGCCCGCGATGGTGACGGAGGTCAGCGCATCGCTCGACGCGAGCGGCCGCATCGTCGACTGGAACTACGCGCTGTGGAGCAGCTCGCACAACGAGCGGATCGTCAACGCCGGCCGGCTGCTGCCCGCGCGGATGCTGGAGCCGCCGTTCGTGCCCGCGCCGTCGACGCCGATGCTGCAACCGGAGGGCGGTGGCGACCGCAACGCGATTCCGCTGTACGCGCTGCCGAACCAGCACATCGTCAACAACTTCTCGCCGACGATGCCGCTGCAGACCTCCGCGATGCGCTCGCTCGGCGCGCACACGAACGTCTGGGCGATCGAAAGCTTCATGGACGAGCTCGCGCACGCGGCCGGCGTCGATCCGGTCGAATTCCGGCTGCGTCACATGGAAGACCATCGCGCGCGGCAGGTGATCCAGCTCGCCGCGAAGCACTTCGGCTGGCCGCGGCCGCCGCGCGCGCGCAACCGCGGCGTCGGCTTCGCGTTCGGCAAGTACAAGAACCTGATGGCCTACGTCGCGATCGCGGTCGAGGTGTCGGTCGTGCCGGAAACCGGCCAGGTGACGCTCGAACACGCGGAAGCCGCCGTCGACGCGGGGCAGATCGTGTCGCCGGACGGCATCCGCAACCAGATCGAGGGCGGCATCGTGCAGGCCGCGAGCTGGACGCTGTACGAGGCGCTGAAGTACGACACGGAACGGATTCGCAGCTTCGACTGGAGCAGCTACCCGATCCTGCGCTTCTCGGCCGCGCCGCAGAACGTGAAGGTCCATCTGGTCAACCGCCCCGGCGCGCCGTTTCTCGGCGCGGCCGAGGCGTCGATGGGGCCGACCGCCGGCGCGCTGGCCAACGCGATCTTCGACGCGACCGGCCAGCGCATGCGCGAAATGCCGTTTGCCGGTGATTCGCTGAGAAAGCGCATCGACGCCTAGCGGTCGGTCGCACCCGCTACGCGACACGCCCTATCCGATACCCGACAAGACGGCGCCGGCACGCACCGGCGCCGCATGCCGACAGGCTGGAGAGCTTCCGACGATGGATACCTTGCTTTCGATGCGCGTGTTCACGCGCATCGTCGAAACCGGCAGCTTCACGCGCGCGTCCGACACGACCGGCCTCACCACGCCGCGCGTGTCCGCGCTGCTGAGCGCCCTCGAGCAGCATCTCGGCTGCCGGCTGCTGAACCGCACCACGCGCCGCATCTCGCTGACCGAGGACGGCCAGGCGTATTACGAACGCGCCGTCGCCGTGCTGCGCGAGATCGACGACATGGAGGCGTCGGTGTCGCAGGCCCGCAACGTGCCGCGCGGCCGGCTGAAGGTGAACCTGCCGCCCGCGATGGCGAAGCAGGTCGTCGTGCCCGCGCTGCCGGCGTTTCTCGACGCCCATCCGGACATCATGATCGAACTCGGCGTGACCGACCGGCAGATCGACCTCGTCGGCGAAGGGGTCGACTGCGTGGTGCGCATCGGCGCGCTCGACGATTCGGGGATGATCGCGCGGCGGATCGGCAGCCTGACTACCTGCACGTGCGGCTCGCCCGCGTATTTCGCGCGGTGCGGCGAGCCGGAGACCGTCGACGATCTCACGCAGCACGTGGCGGTCAGTCACATCTCGGCCGACACCGGGCGACCGCGCCCGTGGGACTACGTCGTCGACGGCGAGCCGCGCATCGTGCAGATGTGCGGCACGGTGGCCGTCAACGACGCGGACAACTACATCGAATGCGGCGTCGCCGGCATCGGCCTGATCAAGACGTCGCTGTACCTCGTCGAGCCTTACCTGAAATCGGGCCGGCTGCGCGAGGTCCTGACCGATTTCAACGCGCCGCCCAAGCCGATTTCGGTGCTGTATCCGCCCAATCGCCACATCCCGGTCAAGCTGAAGGTGTTCGTCGACTGGCTCGCGGGCCTGTTCGAGCAGATTCCGACGCTGCAGGGCAAACGCGGCTGAACCGGCGCCGCGCGGCACCTTTGCGTGCCGCGCAACACTCGATTGCGCGGCGCCTCGCTTCCGGTTTTATCGATTGATCAATAGTATGAACGGCAATGCGGTACACCGTAGCGCGGCCGAGCGACTTCGATGCCGGCGCGACGCTTCGGTGTCCGGCCCTTCTCTTTTCCAGGAGTCGATCATGTCAACGAATTCAACACCGCTCGCGCCCCCCGCGCACGGCGCCAAACTCACGCAGGGGCTGATTCTCCTGTTCGCCTTCAGCTGCGGCGCGATCGTCGCGAACCTGTACTACGCGCAGCCGATCACCGAGCTCATCGCGCCGGGCCTGCACATGTCCGGCAACACGGCGAGCCTGATCGTGTCGCTGACGCAGATCGGCTACGCGCTCGGGCTGTTCTTCATCGTGCCGCTCGGCGACCTGCTCGAAAACCGCAAGCTGATGATCGTGACGGCCGTCGTGTCGATCGCGAGCCTCGCGGCGGCGGCGTTCGTGCGCACGCCCGGCCTCTTTCTCGCGATTTCACTGCTGATCGGGTTCAGCTCGGTGGCCGTGCAGATCCTCGTGCCGCTCGCCGCGCACCTCGCGCCCGACCATTCGCGCGGACGCGTCGTCGGCACGATCATGAGCGGGTTGCTGCTCGGCATCCTGCTCGCGCGGCCGCTGTCGAGCGTCGTGGCCGACGCGTTCGGCTGGCGCTTCGTGTTCGCGGCCGCCGCCGTGCTGATGACGCTCGTCACGGCCGTGCTCGCGCTGACGATTCCGTCGCGCCAGCCCGATCACCGCGCGACCTATTTCGAACTGATCGGCTCGCTGCTGCACCTCGTTCGCACGATGCCGGTCCTGCGCCATCGCGCGTTCTACCAGGGCCTGATGTTCGCGTCGTTCAGCCTGTTCTGGACCGCCGTGCCCGTCGAACTGACGCGTCACTACGGGTTGTCGCAATCGGCGATCGGCCTGTTCGCGCTGGTCGGCGCGATCGGCGCGACGTCGGCGCCGGTGGCCGGGCGCCTCGCGGATGCCGGCCATACGGTGCGCGCGACGCTGATCGCGCTCGTCGCCGGCGCCCTCGCGTATGCGGTCGGGTTCGTGCACGGCGCCGGCCTGTACGGGCTCGTCGTCACCGGCATCGTGCTCGACTTCGCGGTGCAGATGAACATGGTGCTCGGCCAGCGCGAAATCTACGCGCTGCATGCGGCGAGCCGCAACCGGCTCAATGCGCTCTACATGACGAGCATCTTCGTCGGCGGCGCCGTCGGCTCCGCGCTCGCGAGCCCGCTGTACGAACACGGCGGCTGGCCGCTCGTCGCCGCGGTGGCCGGCGCGTTCCCGATCGTCGCGCTCGCCCACTACCTGCTCGTCGGCCGGCCGCACGCGCAACGTCACGCCGCAGGTTGAACCCTCGTCACACGTCGAATCGATCCGTTCGCGGGGCGCGAAGCCGCCCCGCTCCCCGTCGAACCACAGGAGTCCATCATGTCTTCCCTGCTCAGTACCTACGATCTGCGCGGCCTCGCGCTGCCGAACCGCGTCGTGATGGGGCCGATGACGCGCTCGCGCGCGCCGTCGCGCGGCCTGCCCACCGAACTGATGGCCGAGTACTACGCGCAGCGCGCGTCAGCCGGCCTGATCGTGACCGAGGCCACCAACGTCAGTCGGGCGTCCGCCGCATTCGAGCTGACGCCCGGTCTCGTCGACGATGCGCAGGCCGCCGCGTGGAAAATCATCACCGATGCCGTCCATGCGAACGGCGGGCGCATCTTCGCGCAGCTGTGGCACGGCGGCCGCGTCAGCTCGCTGACGCTGCTCGGCGGCGCCGCGCCGCTGTCGCCGTCCGGCGTGAACGACGACCTCGAACAGTTGCAGGTCTGGGCGCAGTTGCAGAACGGCTACTACACGAAGATTCATGCGACGCCGTCGCGCGCGATGACGACCGATGAAGTCGTCGCGGCCGTCGACGAATTCCGGCAGGCCGCCGCGCGCGCGATGGCCGCGGGCTTCGACGGCGTCGAGATCCATGCGGCCAACGGCTACCTGCCGCACCAGTTCCTGTCGTCGACGCTGAATCGCCGCGACGATCGCTACGGCGGATCGGTCGCGAACCGCGCGCGCTTTCTCGAGGAGATCGTCGACGCGGTCGGCGGCGTGATGCCATTGAGCCGCGTCGGCGTGCGCATCTCGCCGTATGCGAAATACAACAACGTGCGCGACGCCGATCCGGACGCGACGCTCGCGTACGTCGGCCGGATGCTGGACACGGCAGGCGTCGCGTATCTGCACGCGGCCGACACCAACGGCTGGAGCGGCGAGCCGGATCTGCCGCGCATCGTCGAGCACGCGCGCCGGTCGTTCCACGGCACGCTGATCGTCAACGGCGGCATTTCGCCGGACGCGGCGAACGCGCTGATCGACGCGGGCGACGCCGATCTCGTCGCGTTTGCGCGTGCGTATATCGCGAACCCGGATCTCGTGGAGCGCATCGCGGCCCGCGCACCGCTCGCGGAACCGAAGGCCGCCGGCTGGTACGGCGGCGACCGCGCCGGCTATGTCGACTATGCGCGGTACGACGCGGCGCCCTCGCACGCGTGATCCGCACGGGCGGCGCGCCAGGTGCGGCATCCCGGGCGCGGCCGCGCGCCGCAGCCGGTCGAGCGTGCGACTGCCGCACGCCGGACCGGCGCCGTCACGTGTCGTTCCACCGTGCGCCCAGCACGCGCCCGCAGAAATTCGGCCGATGAAAATCCGGATCGACGCGTTCGAGCACGTCGGCGCTCCACGTGCCGAACGTCGACTGCGGCCGGTGCGCGACGCCGCGCGCGACCAGGTCGAGAAACGCTTCGGGAAAACCGCTGCCGCGCGGGTAAGCCGCGAGGAGCGCCGTGCGCTCGTCGGCGGTATAGGCGTCGAAGTCGGTCGCCATCAGGTCCGTCGACATCGCGCACGCCAACGCGCGCGCAAGCGGCGACGCGCGGACGGCCACACCCGGCGTCGTATGCAGCGCGATCGCATGCCATACGTCGTCGCGCATGCGCTGCGACCGGCGGTGCCGCAACAGCAACGCACGCGCGGCATCCGCGCCGTCGAGCTCGTAGCGTTCGGTCGAACGGCCGTACGCCGGGCTCAGCCCCATGTTCGCGTACATCGCGGCGACGTACAGCGCATCGGCGTCGCACGCGTCGCCCGCACGCCGCGCGGCGAGCGACGCGAACACGAACACGCGCGACGCGTGATCGACGAGCGCGGCGGGCAACGACGCGCGGGCCGCGTCGGCTGCCTCGGCCGCAACGGGCGTGCGCGGAATGCGAACGCCGGCCACTTCGTCGCCGGTGGCCGATGCGCGCGGGTGCGCAGCATTCATCCTGTCTCCTTCATGCCCCGTGCCCGGGGCGGAAAATCGTTCCATGCACGGCGACGTGCGGCGCGCGCCGGCACGCGCCGCTCAAAACGCGACGCAGCAGCCGCCGAAGGCTTCGCAGCGTTCGGCGGCCGCACTTGCCGTCGGATAGCGCGACCGCGCGAAGCGGCGCCCGTGACTGTGCGCCCGGCACGCGTCGATGCCGGAAGCCGCGCAAGCGTCGCCTGCCGCCGACGCGTGCGGCGCGGCGCGCCCGCCGCCGTCCACCGCATCGGCGACGCCGCCTGCGGCGACCGGCGACCATGCGGGGCTGACGGGCGGCGGCGGCGGCGCCAGCGGCGAGAATTCCTGTTCCGCGTGCACGACCTTGCCGTCGACGACCGTCAGCACCGACGACAACGCCGGGATACGCCGCGCGTCGACCGTGAAGTAGTCGTCGCTCAGCACCGCGAAGTCGGCGTACCGGCCGGGCACCAGCGCGCCCTTGCGATGCTCGTCCGCGGAGAACCACGCGCTGCCGACCGTGTAGCGGCGCAGCGCCTCCATCCGGCCGAGCCGGTTGCGCGCGGGATACAGCGCGGTGCCGCCGACGCTGCGCCCCGACACCATCCAGTACAGCGCGACGAACGGGTTGTAGCTCGCCGCGCCCGTCGCGCCGGAGCCCGCACCGACCGGCAGCCCGGCCGCGAGCATCGCGCGGATCGGCGGCGCGCGCGTGGCCGCCGCCGCGCCATGGCGCGCGATGAACGCTTCGCCCTGGAACGCCATGCGCGGCTGCACGGTGATGCCGCCGCCCAGCGCCGCAACACGCGCGATATTGGCATCCGAGATCGTCTCGCAGCGATCGAAGCTCCAGCGCAGCCCGTCGAACGGCGTGTCGCGATCGACCGCTTCGAACACGTCGAGGAAGCGGCCGATCGATTCGTCGTAGGTCGCATGCAGCCGGAACGGCCAGCGGTGACGCACGAGCAGCCGGACGATGGCCGCCAGCTCCGCGTCGACCGACGCGGGCAGGTCGACGCGCGGTTCGAGAAAATTCCCGAGATCGACGGCCGAGAACAGCAGCCGCTCGCCCGCGCCGCTCGCGCGCAGGAACGCGTCGCCGCGGCCGGGCGCCGTCAGCGCGATCCATTTCGCGAAGTCGTCGAGTTCCCGGCCGGCGTGCCGCGCGCCCAGCGCATAGGCGATGCGCGTCGTCAATTCGCCGCGCCGCGCGAGCGTCGCGACCGCCGCATAGTCGTCCGGATACGCGAGGCCGTCGCCACCGGCGTCGATCGCGCTCGTCACGCCGACGCGGTTCAGCGCGCGCATGAACTGCCGCGTCGAGTTGACGCGGTCGTCCGCATCGAGCACGGGCGCGCGGGCCAGCGCCGCGCCGAGCACCGCCGGGTCCGGGCGCGCGAGCAGCAGCCCGGTCGGCCGCCCGTGGCGGTCGCGCCGCAGTTCGCCGCCGGGCGGATCGGGCGTGTCGCGCCCGTAGCCGAGCGCGCGCAGCGCGGCTGCATTCAGCCACGCACTGTCGGCCAGATGCTGGATGAACACCGGCGTGTCGGGGGCAATCGCGTTGAGCTCGGCCGCCGTCGGGCCGCGCTTTTCCGCGAACTGCAGCGCGGTCCAGCCGCCCGCCACGCGCGCCCATTGCGGCGCGGGGGTGCGGCGTACCTGCCGGCCCAGCAGCTCGAGCGCGTCGGCCAGCGACGGCACGCCGTCCCAGCGCACCTCGAGGTTGAAGTTCATGCCGCCGCGGATCGCCTGCAGGTGCGCGTCGATCAGGCCCGGAATCACGGTACGGCCGTTCAGATCGATTCGGGTCGTGTCGTCGTGCGCATGGCGCAGCACGTCGCGATCGTCGCCGGTCGCGACGATGGTCCCGTCCTTCACGGCGAGCGCGCGGACGAACGAGCGCTGTTCGTCCTGGGTCGCGATCTTGCCGTTGAACACGACGAGGTCCGCCGAACGCGCGGGTTCCGTCGCTCTAAGCACCGTCGGGCCTCCCGTGCGCGCCCGCGCGCGCGTCGGCACGCATGCTGCAATCACGCGACCGCACTGCCGTACCGGTTTCGCGCATCGTTATGCCGCCTGTTGGGCCGCGTCGGCGGCATCGCGTCGCGCGCGCGTCAGGGACGGCGCGAGCGGCGCATCCGGACGAACGAAGTTCTGCACGCGCAGCAAGCGGCGCACGTCGTGAGCGCGCGAATGCGGATCGAAATGCCGCGCGACCCCGGCGACGAGCGCCGATGCCTGCGCGGTGTGCCCGCGCTCGATCAGGTGATCGGCGAGATCGAGCGAGCCGCGCAGCGCCCACATCGCGGCGCCCTGCGCGTTCGCGGTCTGGATCGCCATCTGCAGATGACGATGCCCGTCCGCCTCGTACGCGACGGCGAGATCCGCGCCGACGGTGCGCGCCTGCTCGAGCATCGCGACGCCTCTCACGCGCAGCAGTTCGGGGACGAACAGGTGCTCGCCGTGCGCGCGGCACCGCGCGAGCGTCGCATCGAGCCGGGTGCACGCTTCATCCGCGCGGCCGGTCCGCACGAGGCCCTCCGCATATGCGACGGTCAACGGCGCGAGCACGCGCCGGAATCCGCTCGCCTCGACGCGTCGCAGCGCGGGTTCGAGCCGGGCGAGGCCGGCGCCGGGATGGCCGGACTGGATGTCGAACTGACCGGTCAGGCATTCGGCGTGACTGCGCCAGATGTCGAACCCGTGCGCGTCCGCGGTCCCGCGCAGCGTCGCGAGATAGTCGGAGGTGATGTCGTGATCGCCGTAGCGCAGCGCGATCGGCACGGCGGCCGCGCCGAGCACGATGCACAGCGCGAGTGGCGACGGGCCGCGGCGCGCGCACTCGACCGCCTGCGCGGCGACGCGCATCGCATGCTCGGGCTCGCCTTGCATCCACAGAAGACGGATCAGCATCGTGCGGCCCAGCGTCGCCATGTCGACGCCCAGCGCGGCCTGCGCGCACGGCGATTCGCCCGCGTCGGCGAGCTCGGCCGTCGCCGCTTCCAGCCGCTCGCGCGCCTGCGCATGCTCGCCGAAGTAATGCAGCGACGTCGCGACCATCGTGTTCGCCAGCAACCGCTGCGACCGGTCGCCGCGCCGCTCGGCCGCCCGCTCGAAGCGCGTCGCGTAGCGCAGCGATTCGTGAATGTCCGACAGCGTCAGCATCGTGTTCCACAGCCCGACCAGCGCGCGCGCGTCGAACGCATCGTCGCCGACGTGCGCGGCGAGACCGAGCGTGCGGTCCCACATCGCGGCGGCGGCCAGCGCGTCGCCGTCGGTATGCAGCAGCGCCGACGCGCAGGCCGCACGCAGCCGCATCTCGCGCGCGGCGTCGACCGGGTCTGCCGCGCCCGTGTCGAGTTCGTCGAGCACCTCTCTCGCGCGCGCCGTGCACGCGCGCATCCGCGACGGCTCCAGCAGCGCGCGCGCCAGCCGGTCGGGCTCGGGCACGCCGGCGGCGTCGGCGGCGTCCGCCGGTTCGTCCACGGCCGGCGCGGGCGCATCGGCAAGCGGCACGTCGGCGGGCGCCACGAGCCGCACGGGCGCGCGCGCGCGCTCGTACTCCGCATGGCGCGCGACGATGCGCTCGAACTCGCCTTCGTTGTGCAGTTTTTCGACCGCATACGCGCGCGTCGATTCGGTCAGCCGATAGCGCGCATACGCGCCATGGAACTCGACGGTCACCAGCGATTTCGCCACCAGCTCGCCGAGCACCGCGATCATGTCCGCGGCCGACGTGCCGGGCTCGGTGGCGACCGCGTACGCGGCATCGAACGAAAACGGCCCGATGAAGCACCCCATCCGGCGAAACAGCGCGCGCGCGGCCCGATCGAGCAGCACGTAGCTCCAGTCGAACGTCGCGCGCAGCGTCTGATGACGCGGCAGCGCCGAACGCAGCCCGCCCGTCAGCAGGTTCAGCCGGTCGTCGAGACGCGACGCGACCACCGCGAGCCCGAGCGTCGCCACGCGCGCCGCGGCCAGTTCGATCGCGAGCGGCAGCCCATCGAGGCGCCGGCAGATGTCGCCGATCAGCCGCACGCCGGCTTCGTCGACCGCGCAATCCGGCGCGGCCGCGCGCACGCGTTCCAGGAACAGCGCGACGGCCGAACAGCGGACGATTTCGTCGGCGGACGCGTCGCCGTCCGGCACCGCGAGCGGACTCATGCGCAGCACCGCTTCGGCCGAGATGTGCAGCGGCTCGCGGCTCGTCACGAGCACGCGCAGCAAGCCGGCGCTCGACGTCAGCGTTTCGACGAGGCTCGCCACCAGATCGACGATGTGCTCCGCGTTGTCGAGCACCAGCAGGCAGGGCGACGTCGCGAACGCGTCGCCGATGCGGTCGAGCGCGGGCACGCCGTGCGTGTCGAGACCGAGCTCGGCGGCAAGCGCGATCAGCATGTCGTCGCGCGTCGACGCACGCGCCAGTTCCACGAACAGCACGCGCTCGCGCGAGCGGCTGCGCACGCCGTGCGCGACGCGCACGGCAAGACTCGTCTTGCCGATGCCGCCCGCGCCGACGAGCGTGACGACCGGCGTGCGTTCGAGCATGTCGACGATCTGCGCGAGTTCGGCGTCGCGCCCGACCAGCGGCGCGAGCAGCGGCGACGCGGGCGCATCGGGCAACGCGACGACGGCCGGCGGCGTCGCGACGGCCGGCGCGTCGACCACGGGCACGAGGTCCGGTCCGGACGACGCGCTCGCCACCAGCAGGTAGCCGCGCCCGGGCACCGTCTTGATCAGATCGCGGCTCGCGCCGAGCGCCTTGCGCAGCGTCGCCACATGCACCTGAAGCCGGTTCTCCTCGACGATCAGGCCCGGCCAGACCGCGTCCATGATGTCGTCCTTCGACACGACCGAACCGCTCGCGCGGTGCAGGACTTCGAGAATGTCGAGCGCGCGCGCGCCGATGCGCAGCGACGCGCCGTGCCGGCGAATGTCGCGTTGCTCGAAATCCACAGACAAAGTTCCGATCTGGATCATGGCCGCCTCCGGGTCCCTCGGGATGGCTGCCCGATGAACGCGGCAGTTCACCCGGCAGGAAGTCCGCGTCCGGCGCGCCGTTGCACCGGACGGAAAGTGTCGAATTCCGGACCGAGTGTAGACGGGTGGTCGCCGGAAATCTTGAATGAAAATGCGCTCTGGCCGCGGATTTCGGTGGAGCGCGGCCGGCACGATCACTTGCGTGTAAAAGTCGGGCGCTATACTCTGCCGGGCCGCTCGCGCAGGCGTCGAGCCGGGTGGCGCACTCGCCGCGCACACGCATTGAAAGCAATTTGTCAGGATGGCCGGCGGACGTTTATGCAAATTCATTTTGAACGTTCGCGTGCGCATCTAAACTGGACTCGTCATTTCACGCTCCGAGTCCCTCGTTGGGGAATTCCATGTCAGACTCCGTCATCGCCGCGCCGGTGGCATCGGCTCCGCGGCGGCCGAAAGACACGCTCGGTTGCGTGTCGAGCCTGCTGGCAAAGGATGTCGAGACGACATCCGGCGGCCTGAGGCTGCACCGCAAATGCATGCGCGAGGCGCACGTCGAACGCATCGAGATGCCGCCGTGCGACCGCGGCTTCCTGGTCGGCGTGTCGCTGAGCGGCGGCCACCGCCGCACGCTTTATGGGCGCGCCGGCGCGAGCGAGCGCCGGTTCCAGCATCACTCGATCTACATTCGCGACTTCTCGCGCCATTTCCACGCGGATCTGTACGGCCACTTCGACTTCGTGCTGGTCGAGCTGCCGCATGCGTATCTCGAACGCGTCGGCCCCGAGCACGGCGGCCAATCGATCGGCGGCCTCACGTGCCGCCCCGACGTGCGCGATCCGGTGCTCGGCCATCTCGCGCACGCGGTGGCCGACAGCCTCGACGCAGGCGGCCCGCTGAACGCGCTGTTCATCGAACAGATCGGGCTCGCGATGGGCACGCACCTGGTGCGCCGCTACGGCAACGCACGCACGCGCGAGCTCGAACGCAAGGGCATGCTGTCGCCCGCGAAGGTGGCGCTCGCCCAGGAGCTGTTGATGGAAAAGGCGGACCTCGGCGTATCGATCGAGGAAGTGGCGAACGAATGCGACCTGTCGCGCGGCTATTTCATCCGCGCGTTCTCGCGCACGACCGGCCGCACGCCGCACCAGTGGCTGCTCGAACAGCGCGTGACGCGCGCGCGCGAGCTGATCGAGACGTCCGACATGACGCTGGCCGACATCGCGGTCGCGTGCGGCTTCGCCGACCAGAGCCATCTGAACCGCGTATTCGCACGGATCGTCGGCCATCCACCCGGCGCGTGGCGGCGTGCGCGGTCGCGCTGATCCGCCGCCCGGGCGCGTCAACGCGCTACTGCCCGCTTTCCTGACGCGATCGATCTGTCCCATATTCAATGTCCGCGCAGCGTCGCGCGGATCGTGCCGCATGCCAATCGCAACGCAGCCTCGGTGGGCGGCGTGTCGGCAAGGCCGTCGAGCACCGTGAAATCGCGAATCGTGCCGAGGCAGCGAACCGCGCTGACGCGAACCCCGGCGAGCATCAGCTTGCGAGCGTAGGCTTCGCCGTCGTCACGTGCGACATCGTTTTCAGCCGTGACGATCAGCGCGGGAGGCAGGTCTTCGAGATCCGTGTAACTCGCGTTTAGCGGCATTGCGATTGTTTCGCCGAGGTTTTCTGACGGAAAGCGCGCCCATGCGTGCATGCGCCCCGTGTGTGCGGTAAAGCTCGGACCGTCGGCGCATCTCGCTGCCGAGGCGCCCGCCGTGCTTGTCGAAAGCGTCGGACACAGCATGATCTGAAGCGCGATACGGGGGCCGCGACGCGCCTTGACCAGCAGCGCGAGGGTCGCGGCGAGATGACCGCCCGTGCCTTCGCCGGCGACGATAAGGGTGCCGCCGTCGAGATTCAATGCGCGTGCGTGCTCGTGCAGATGGACGAGCGCGGTGAACGCCTGCTCGTTTTGGGTCTGAAAGCACGCAGCGGGTGCCGAGGTGTAATCGACGAGTACGACGGCCGCCTCGGCGTCGGTGGCGATCCTGCGCGCAAGCCGGTTGTCGCTTTGGCAACCCGCGAAGCTCGCGCCGTCCGGCAGGAAGAGCACGGCGGGCAGCGGAGTGGGCGCCGCCTGCGGCGGCCGTACGATCCGGATCGTGAAATCCGAGGCCGCCGCGCCAGCTTTCAGCGCGATTTCTTCGGCGTGTATCGCGTCCGTCGCATCGCCGTTTGCCCATTCGCGCAAACGCTCTGCCGGAACCCCTGCCTCAGTGGCATGGTCGACGAACGATTGCGTTTGCGCATCGAGGATCGGATACGAGTCTGCGGATCTAATCAGGCCCGGTGCGGCGTCTTCGGGCAGACGGGCAGACGTGAAATCGTTCATGGGGCAGTTTCCGATGAGTGAGCTTGCTTGTCGATCCGGCACCGTTGGCCGTCGACAGAAGAAATTCTCATCGGATTCCCGCACGAGCGACAGTTAAGCGTTGCTAAGAGGCGTTAAGCCCGTGTCCAGCAAAGCGTTCGCGCTCGTGACGCACGCTTCGAGCCGATTTACCGTCGCTTCATGTCCGCACACCGCGCGTTGCCGCGACTTCCAGCAAATGCGCCTGTAACCACGATGGCGTGTTCGCCCGTCCAGCTTCGATCAATGCGTTTGCGCTCCCTGCGTCGCCAGCGCACGCGAACACTTCGAGTTGCATCGGGGTGGCGCCTGCCGGCGTGACAGGTCTGCCTTCGTGAATGGCCTCGAAGCCCTCGCCCCATTTGTCCCAATACGCGAGACCGCGCCGGCGCGTGCGCTCGCGAAGCCGCACGGTCCATTCGCGCGCGAGCGCCACTTCGCCTTCCCATGTCGCGACGGCGATCGAGCCGATCGCGAGCCCGTAACAGACAGTCAGATCGTGATCGATCGCGAGCGCCTCCGTCGCGCAGTCGCGCGCGAGCGCCATCGCCGCGTCCGTCTCGCCCTGCAGCCACAGAATGCGCATCAGAATGGAAATCGCCGCGATATGCGCGTCGACCTGCGCGTGGTTCGCGTGCGTCGCGCGCACCGGGTCCTTGTCGCGAGCCATCACCGCTTCGATCAATGCGCGCGCGATATCGTGGTCCCCGAGGAAGTGATGTGACAGCGCACACATCCGTTCGCCGGTTTGCGTCGTCGAAAAATCGCCCGTGCGTGCGGCGGCAGCGCGAAACGCACGCGCATGTTCGAGGCTTTCCGCGTACGCGCCCGCGAGCGTCCGATGCGCCCACACGCCCCACAGCATGCGCAATGCGAGCCGGTCGTCGCCGAGGCGCTGCGCGGCGGCCTGTGCGGCGTCGAACGCGTTCGCCATCGCCGCCGTCGGCCCGCGCGTGTGCCAGAGCGCGTGACCGTACGCGGCGAGCAGTTCGATATGCTGCTCCTTGCCCGCCAGATCCGAGTTTTCCGCCGCGGCGATTGCGCGCTCGGCCATCCCGAGGAACTCGTGAGGTAGCGAAAGATGAAACCACAGCGGCGCCGTCGCGATCAGCAGGTCGATCGCGAGCTTCGGCTCGCCATCCTGGCCCGCCGCCCAATCGAACGCGGCTCGCACATCGTCGATTCGCTGGCTGTGAATCGCGAGCCACTGACGCGGCGCCTTGCCTTCCCACGCCGCCACGGGGTCGGCAAAAATCGCACAGCAGTACAACGCATGGCGGCGGCGCGCGTCATCGAGTTCGTCCGCCTCTTCAAGTCGCATATACGCGTAATGGCGCGTCGTGTCGAGCAGTCGATAGGGATGATCCGAATCGTCGATTGCGCAGGCGATCAGCGACTTGGCGATCAGGCCGGTGACGGCGTCGAAGGCTGCGAGGTCATCGACGTCGCCACCGGCTGCGACAGCCGCGGCGGCATCCATGCCGAAGGCGGCCCGCATGACCGAGAGGCGGCGCAGCACCTGGCGCTCCTCCGGCCGGAGCAATTCATAGCTCCAGTCGAGCGTTGCGCGCAGCGTCTGCTGGCGCGCAAGCGCCGTGCGGCGGCCCTGCGTGAGCAGCGCGAAGCGGTCGTCGAGCCGCGCTGCAATCGAATGCACGTCCATCAAGCCGACGCGCGCCGCCGCAAATTCGATCGCGAGCGGGATACCGTCGAGCCGTCGGCAAATATCGATGACGGGGCCCAGATTCGCGTCGCTCAACGCAAACCGGTCATTGGCGGCGCGCGCGCGGTCGTGAAACAGCGCGATCGCCGGGAACTGCATGGCGTCGTGGAGGCTCACGCCTGCGTCAGTCTCGGGCGACGGCAACGCGGCGAGGCGATGGACGGATTCGCCTTCCGCGCGCAGCGGCTCGCGGCTCGTGACCAGCAGATGCACGCCCGACGCGCCTTGCAGCAGTTGCTCGGCGAGCACGGCAACGGCATCGATCAGATGCTCGCAGTTATCCAGCACCAGCAGCACCGGCGACGCGCCAAGCGCCTGGATGAGGTCGGGTACCGGATCGCCGCTGGAGACGGCAACGCCGAGCGCCGACGCGATCGTACTGGCCGCGCTCGCGGCCGCGGAAACCGGCGCGAAATTGACGAACACGGCGCGCACGCCGGTGCGCTGGGCGAAGCGATGCGCGACGGCGACGGCGACGGTCGTCTTGCCCATGCCTCCCGGGCCGGCGATGGTGAGCAAGCGTCGCTCGGGCAAGTGGTCGGTCAGACCTGCGATGACATCCTCGCGGCCTATCACGCGAGCGAGCGTGACCGGCATGCGTGAACCGCTGTCGGACCCGGTGGAAGGCCGGGTTGCGTGCGTATGAGGCCGTGGTGCGGCCGGGTCCACTGCTTCGGCCCGGGTAACGGGCGCGGCGAAACGATAGCCGCGTCCGGTCTCGTTGACGATGTAACGCGCACCGTCCGGTCCGTCACCGAGCACCTTGCGCAGCGCCGACAGATGCACGCGCAGCGCGCCTTCCTCGACGACGTTGTCCACCCAGACGCTGTCGCACAGATTGCGCGTCGAGACCAGCGCGCCCGCCTGCTCGACAAGTACGACGAGAATGTCGAGCGCGCGGCTGCCGATTTTCAGCGGCGTCCCGTCCTTGAGCAGGACGCGTTGCGGGAATTGCAGCGTAAAAGGGCCGAACGCGAGGCTGTAAGGAGCGGTCATCGAGAGCGTCATCGCGCGGGTTGAGTGTCGGCCAATACGGTGCGCCGGGCGCGCACATTGACGCAAAAACGGCCAATCATTACTCAAAAGCGCAGTACGCGCCCTTAAAAGATCTTAAAAAAACCTGTTTTGCTGCAGCCGACGAGGATCGGCACGGATCCGGGCGCCGACTTAGCAACGCTTAACAAGTCGTAACTGGCCCGACGCGCGTCTCCCCGCCAACATGGCTCCATGCAAGCCAATCAATGATCGGAGGTCGATATGGAGCGTCTGAAAGCGCTGGAGGTATTCAAGGCAGTGGCGGACCACGGCAGTTTCACGCGGGCAGCCGACGCCACCAATGTTGGCGTACCGTCGGTAAGCCGCGCGGTGCAGGATCTTGAAACGATGCTCGGCGTGCAGCTCTTCAACCGGACCACGCGCCGCGTCGCGTTGACCACGGCCGGCCATGCGGTGCTCGAGCGCGTCACGGGCGTCCTGTCCTCCTATGAAGACCTCGCGCGTACCGGCAGCGACGAAGCCGGCGATTGCGCGGGTAACGTCCGCATCGAGGTGCCGGCAATCTTCGATACCGCCCGCCTCACTTCCGTCCTGGTCCGCTTCATGCGCGCGTGGCCGAAAGTACGGGTCGACGTGCGGCGCGTCGATCACCTGGCCGATACGCTCGGCGATCTTGCAGACCTCGCAATCGTCGTCGGTCGCTCGGCGCCGTCGTCGTGCATCGCGCGATCACTCGCGGCCGTGCATCTCGGGCTCTATGCGAGTCCTGCCTGGCTCGAACGGACCAGCGCTCTCGCTCACCCGCTCGATGTGCCGGCCGAGGCTTGCCTCGCGACGGGCGCACAGCATTCGGTATGGACGGTCAGCCATGCAGCATCCGGGGAGTGTGTGTCGCTTGCCTCGCGCGCGGCGCTGCGCACGAATTGTCCTCATGCGCTTCTCGCGGCGGCCGTCGACGGCGAGGGGGTAGCAATCCTGCCCGACCCGCTCGCACAAGCGGCGCTCAATCGCGGCGAACTCGTGCGTGTGCTCGATGCGTGGCAGGTCGCGCCGCTGGAAGCCTGCCTCGTCTACCGGTCCAGACGCAATCTCCCCGCGCGGGTGCGGAGATTGACCGAGTATTTGCTCGACGCCTTCGGCGAGCAACGCGACGAGATTGACGCAATGGCGGCTGTACCGAACATTGCCCGGCTTGCAGCGACGCAGGCGACGCTCGCGCCGTGCGCAGCGTGATGAAGATTTTGCTTATACGAATGCAGGGGAAACAACGAAATGATGGTTGATTTTGCCGGATGTCTGCTGGACGTGTCGTCGCGGTATCTCGGACTCGCGATCACGCACCGGACGGCCGTGGCTCACGACGGCGCCGGATCAGGACACGCGACGCGCGTGAGCGATTCACATCGTGGCGCGTCGTCCTCCCGAATGCCGCAGCATGCGCATGCTGCCACGGATGTGGCCTCGCCGATGTGGCCGGCTCGTCACCGCACCGGCGTCGCGTCGTAGTTGACCGGCACCCAGTCGTATTGCGCACCGTCCCGGCGCAGGTGGCCAAGCCCGGGAAACGCGATATGCGCGGCACCGACGAGATAGCGTCGATCGGCGACGCGCTTCAGCGTGTCCCGCCGCGTACGGCGGGCGGCGCCGGCATCGCTGTCGTACTGGACCGTCGCGTCGACGTCGCGCAACTGGATCGCCGCCACGTGCACGATGTCGCCCCACGCGAGCAGGCCCGCATTGCCGCTCTCGATCAGATAGGCCGTATGCCCCGGCGTATGGCCGGGCATCGGCACCGCGCGAATGCCGGGCGCGAGCGCCGCTTCGCCCCGAAACGTCTTGAAGCGGCCGGCCGCCACGTAAGGCGCGACCGCCGCCGCGGCCGCGTCGAAGAACGACGCGAGGAACGCCGGCGCCTGCGCCTTGTTGGCGGGATCGAGCCAGTACGCGGCCTCGACGGCGTTCACGCGCACGACGGCATTCGGAAACGTCATCGCGCCATTCGACGCAATGCCGCCGACATGGTCCTTGTGCAGATGCGTGAGCAGCACTTCGTCGATCTGCGCGGGCGCGTAGCCGGCCGCGCGCAGGTCGTCGATCAGCTTGCCGCAGCAGTCGCCGTAGAGCGTGCCGGCGCCCGCGTCGACGAGGATGCGCTTCGATCCGGTATCGACCAGGAACGCGTTGATCGACCCTTGCACGGGCGGCTCCAGGAACGCGCGGTCGAGATCGCGCCGGATCTCGTCCTTCGAGATGTCGCGAAACACCGTGTCGACCGGAAACGGATGGGTGCCGTCGGACAGCGCGATCACCGTGAAATCGCCGATCTTCTGCCGATAGAAGCCGGGAGGCTGCAGGCCCGCGGCGGCGGCTGGCGCCCGGGATTGCGCGACGGGTTGCGCATCGGCGCGGGCGTCGGGCGACGTTGCGGCCTGCGCGAACGCCGCGGACGCGAGCAGGCCCGCCCATCCGGCCACGACGAGCAAGCGGGCCGCATGCACGACGCACGCGTGCCGGAACGGGTTCTTCATGTGTTCTCCGGGACGAACCGTGCGCGCGCCCGGTCACGAACGACCGACCCGTGCAACACGCAATGTCGCGCAGCTTATCGGGCGCCACGGCGAAAATCCTGAGCGTGGCCTGAATTGTCCTGAAGACGCGGCACGTGCGCGCGGCCGCCGCGCCGGCCGGCGCTAGAATGCGAACCGCATGCAATGCGCCGTTACAACCCGCACCGAGGCGACCCCATGGACAAATTCTCCGCGCTGCGCGCGTTCGTCGAAGTCGCGGAAGCCGGCGGCTTCTCGAGCGCGGGGCGCCGGCTCGATCTCGCCGCTTCGTCGGTCGTGCGCGCGGTGGACGCGCTCGAGGCGTCGCTCGGCACCGTGCTGCTGAACCGCACGACGCGGCAGGTCACGCTGTCCGACGCGGGCGCCGTCTACTATGCGCGCGCGAAACGCGTGCTCGGCGAACTCGCCGATGCCGACGCGCTGGTGGCCGATCGCGGCGACGAGCCGTCCGGGCCGCTGCGGGTGTCGGTCCCCGTCGCGTACGGGCTGCGCCGCATCGCGCCGCACGTCGCCGCGTTCGTCGCGCGCCATCCGAAGCTCGACCTCGACCTGCAACTCACCGACGAACGCGTCGATCTCGTGTCCGCCCGGATCGACGTCGCGATCCGGCTCGGCGACGCGGCCCCGACCGCGGAAGTCGTCGCGCGGCCGCTCGGCACGTTCCGGCGCTACGTGGTCGCGAGCCGCGCGTACCTCGACGCGCACGGCACGCCCGCGACCCCGGGCGAACTGGTCGATCATGCGTGCCTGCGCTTTCATTTCGGCGTCGACCAGCAGACGTGGACGTTCGCCGGCGCGCAACGCACGACGCAGGTCGTCGTCACCGGCCGGCTGAAATCGAATCACAGCGAGGTGCTGCGCGAGGCCGCGCTCGACGGCGCCGGCATCGCGCTGCTGCCCGACTGGCTGGTCGACGCGGACATCGAAGCCGGCCGCCTGCAGCGGCTGTTCGATCGATACGACGTGACGCCGGGCTCGGCGCGCGCGGTGATCACCGCGCTGTACCTGCCGAACCAGCGCGGCTCGAAGCGCGTGACCGCGTTCATCGATTTCGTCGAATCGCTCGCCCGCGCGCAGCCCTGACACGCGCGGCACGGCGCGACGCGTCACCAGCCGAACTTCGCTTCCATCCCGAGATAGTCGGCATTGCGCGCGCCGAGCGCGCGAATCGACGAGCCGAGCTGGAAGTGCACGGCCTCGAGCGCGAGCGCGACGTTCGCGTTCACGAGCCAGTCGACGCGCGCCTGCGCGTACATCCCCGTCCACGCGCCGCCCTTGCCGGCCGTGCCCGGCACCGCCGACATCCCCTGCCCGTAGATCGCGTCGGCGGTCGTCTGCCGCCACTGGAAGCCGACGGCGGTGAGCACCGTCACCGAGCTGGCCGGCTTGAACGTCAGCGACGGCTTCACGTGGATCAGGTTGCTGTATCCGGTGTAGCCGGCGAGCGTGAAGTAATAGCCGTTCGGAAACATCGGGTTGAACGTGCCGACGCGCCGGTCGCCCGGATGCGCGTCGCCCGATGCGCCGTCGACCTGGATGCCGATGCGCGGCGTGCCGGCCGTCTTCGCGAACGTGTAGCCGCCCAGCGCGCCGAACGCCCACGCGCCTACCGTGTCCTGCCCGACGTGGCCGGTCTGCAGCATCGCCTCGACGTCCCAGTCGAACCCGTCGGTCTTGCCCGCGTAGCGCATGTCGAACACGTCGCGCCGCTCGGTGCCGGAGGCATCCGGATAGCGCGCGTTGTCGCGCGTATAGCGCGACCAGTACGCGGACAGATCGCCGGGCCCCGTGCCGGTGCGCTCGACGCGCACGCCGTCGAATCGCAGGTGCCGGTTCGACACGTCATCGAACACGGCCGCATTGCGATACTGCACCGGGCGCGTCACATAGCCGATCAGCCGCCATTTGCCGATTTCGTAATCGGTCCACAGTCCATCGTATGCCTGCCGCACGTTCGGGCCGTCGCGCACCGACACGAAACGCTGCAAGTCGAACGCCATCTCCTGGCGTCCGATCCGCGTCTTGAACGTGCCGGGCCCCAGTTGATCGACGTACGCGACGAACGCCTGCTCGAGGTCGAGCTGATCCTTGTCGACCGGGCCGACCGTGTCCTTGCCGAACGGCCGCGCATCGACGAACTGCACGAATGCCTGGAAG
Organism: Burkholderia sp. A2; assembly: GCF_001729305.1. Taxonomy (NCBI): domain Bacteria; kingdom Pseudomonadati; phylum Pseudomonadota; class Betaproteobacteria; order Burkholderiales; family Burkholderiaceae; genus Burkholderia; species Burkholderia sp. A2. The sequence continues at coordinate 156,066 of NZ_LZXX01000093.1, forward strand.
TGTCCGCGATAGCGCAGGTCCGCATGCACGTTCGCGCGCTGGATCACGTAGTTGTCGTCGTGCGCGGCGCCGAGGCCGAACAGCGGCGCGTTGTTCAGTTCGAAGCGCTCGCGCAGGTTCGCGCCGAGCGACAGGTAGGTCGACGGGTCGTCGCCGAGCCGTATGTATTTCAGCGCGTCGAACGGCTTGCGCGGCACGCACGGATTCGCGAACGCCGACCAGTCTTCCTGCCAGCGGTTGAACGACACCGTCGGGCGCTTCGCGGTGCACGCCGCGGCGGCGGCGGCCGGCGACACATTGGCATCGGCGGCGGCATCGGCGCCGACGGCCGACCCCGCGTGCAACGCGGCGCCGCCCGCCAGCACGACGCACGGCAGCGCACCGCGCCACGATCGCTTCATCGGCCGGCGCCCCGTCATTTCGACCGCGCGTGGATTTCGGCGACGTAGCCGCCCGGGAACTGCACGAGCGCCGCGTCGCGGCCGTCCGACTTGAACGGCGGCACGAGCACGGTCACGCCCGCGGCTTCGGCCTGCTTCAGCGTCGCGGCGAGATCGGCCACTTCGTAGCCCGTCATTTCGCGCCCGAACGGGTAAGGCAGGTGGCCATCGGTCGCGAGCACGGTCATCTTGCCGAAGCCCGACTCGATGCGAATGCGGCGGTACGTGTCGTTCGGCCGGCCGATTTCGATGCCCGGTGCATGGCGCACGTCGGACACGATCTTGCCGTGCGAGAACGCGGCGAAGTCGCGTGCGAGCTTGCTCGCGCTTTCCGGCGATACGTACACGCGGTTCTCCGGCACCGTCTGCAGCGGGTCGTAGTTCGGCGCCTGCGTGTGCCAGTACAGCTGCATGTTCACGCCGCCCGGCCAGCGGACGATCGCGTCGCGGCCGATCGGGTCGGGGAACGTCGTCACGACGATGTCCGCGCCATGCGCGCGCGCCGACTTCACCGCGACGTCCATGTCGGTGACGAGATAGCCGGTGCGTTCCTCGCAGAACGGATACGGGATCGGCGTCTTGAAACCGAATACCGAGATCGTGCCGACCGGCGTGAGCACGAGCTGCGACATCGTCTGGCTCGGCGTCGGCGTGACCTGGAACACGCCCTGTTTCGACTTCTTGCCGCCGAACGTCGCGACGAAGCTGTCGGTGAAGCGGTCGAAGTCTTCGGGTGCGACGCACACGTGGGTCGTGTCGTACTGCGGGCCGACCGCAATGGCGGGAGCGCGCGCGGCGGCGGCCGGCGACGCGATGTCGTCGAGGTGGGTTTCGTCGGCGAATGCCGGCGCGCCGGCCAGCAGCGCGGCGAGCACGGCCGACGACGCGGCGGTCATGCGCAGCAGGTTGCGCAGGTTGAATGAACTCATTGGTTTTCTCCGTGATGTTGACGCGCGCGGCCTGGCGCCGCGCGCGGATGCTGATTCAGCGGGATGCAGGCGACTCATCCGGGCGGCCCGGACGACCGACGAGAAACACGCGCACCGCGAGCGGCAGCGTGCGGAACCATGCCGGGGAGTCGCAGCGGTAGGCACGCGATGTCAGATCGCCCAGCAAGAGCACCCGAATGCGCCCCAGAAGCCCTTCGCATCCGACGTCGGCAACGTGCTTGCCCATGCGCTCGCGTGCGCATGCTGGTGAAGGTTGCATTCATTCGCGCAGCCGCACATCGCGGCGGCCGCCGCGCGTTGCAGCGGCGCGCCGTTGCGCTGCGTCGCGCCCCAGCCGCCATAACCGCCAAACTCGCGCACCGGCGACCAGTCCGGCATCGCCGGCGGGATCGGCGCGTCGTGCGACGCGAACGGCCCCGCGCCCCACACGATCTTCCCGTCGACCACCGTCAGCAACGCGGTCGTGGCGGCGATGTCGTCCTCCGCGCATGCGAAGAAATCGCGATCCGGGACCACCAGGTCGGCAAGCTGCCCCACTGCGATGCGCCCCTTCTTGCCCTCCTCGTT
>NZ_LZXX01000094.1:0-315 GCF_001729305.1 Burkholderia sp. A2
GCCCTAAACCCGCCCCAGACTCGGCCGCTTCGGATCATAAGTCCATCCCGGCACCAGATAACGCATCGCCACCGCATCGTCGCGCGCCGTACCACCCACCGCGTTGTACAGCGCATGCGCGGCCTCGATCTGCGCCATGTCGAGCTCGATCCCGAGCCCCGGCCGTTCCGGCACGGCCACCTTGCCGCCCACGATCGCGAGCGGCTCGCGTGTGAGCCGCGCGTCGCCTTCCTGCCAGATCCAGTGCGTGTCGATCGCGGTGATCGTGCCGGGCGCGGCCGCCGCCGCATGCGTAAACATCGCGAGCGACACGTC